>CAMDOJ010000089.1 GCA_945903555.1 Chthoniobacter flavus | reverse complement strand
TCCGTTTTGGATGGAAAAATCACACTCGGCGACAACAACACCGTCGGCTACGGGGCCATTCTGGGTGCACCTCCACAAGATTTCGCCCACTCGCCGGACATCGAAAGCGAAGTCATCATCGGAAACAACAACCGCATCCGAGAATACGTAACCATCCATCGCGGTACCAAGTCAGGAACAGCAACCAAAGTCGGCGACCGTTGTTTTCTCATGGTCGGATGCCACCTAGGCCACAATGTCGAAGTGGCAAATGATGTCATCATCACCAACAACTGCCTCTTGGCCGGCTACGTCCAAGTCGGTGAAGGTGCCGTTCTGGGCGGCGGTTCTGCATTCCACCAATTCATCCGCATCGGCAGGAGATCGATGATCTCTGGGGGCGCACGCTTCAACAAAGACATCCCGCCATTCACTCTGGGGAATTTTTACAACATCCTTTACGGGATCAATCTCGTCGGTCTGCGCCGCTGCGGGATGGACGCCGCAACCCGAACGGAAATCCGCCGGGCTTTCAAACTCGTCTTCCGTGGCGAGAAACCCATCCGCGAAGCGATTGCTGAAGCACGTCACACTGAATGGAAACCCGAGGCGTTAGAATTTTTTGACTTTGTTGCCTCTTCCAAGCGCGGATGCGCGACCAGTCGCCGCATCAGCCAGCAGGTGGATGAGGATTCCGAGGGATAAGTCTCGAGCTCGACCGCATAGCCTTGACCGCCCCACCCTTCCGCTGAATCAAAAAAATCGCTTGAAGTCGAAGCCGCGCCGCATTCCCATGCGATGCGCATGAACCCAATCTCCACCGACCAACTGCTTGAGTCCCTTCAATGGCGCTATGCCACCAAGCAATTTGATGCCTCAAAAAAAATTCCGACTGATGTGTGGAAAGCTCTGGAAGACGCTCTGGTTCTCACTCCTTCATCCTACGGCCTCCAGCCTTGGCAATTTTTTGTCATCACCGATTCGGACATCCTTGCGCGCCTGCGCGTCCATTCGTGGAATCAGTCACAGGTCACCGACTGCTCGCACTACGTTGTTTTTGCCATACCTGAAATAATCGACACGGCCTATGTGGAGAAGTTTGTCGCCCGCATCGCTGAAGTCCGTGGCGTGACACTTGAATCACTGGCCTTCTACCGCGACATGATGATGGCCGACATCATCAACGGCCCCCGCGCGCAATGGGCACGGGAATGGGCAGCGCGACAGGTTTATATCGCATTAGGAAATCTCATGACGTCTGCGGCCCTCCTTGGCGTGGACGCCTGTCCGATGGAGGGCCTCGACCCACTAGAATACGATGCCATCCTCGACCTTCCTGCAAAAGGCTTCAACACCGTCGTCGCCTGCTGTGTCGGCTATCGCGCCACATCGGACAAATACGCCACCACACCGAAAGTTCGCTTCGATAAAAGCCATCTCATCCGTCACATCTAACGCTTCCTAACTTCCAAAATGATCACTCAGCCACACAACCCCGCCACGCACCGACTCGAAAGCGATTCCATGGGAGAGATTCCCGTTCCTCATGACGCCTACTGGGGCGCCCAGACAGCGCGCTCCCTCATCCATTTTGACATCGGCGAAGACATCCTCCCACCCGAAATGATCAAAGCCTTGGGTGTTCTCAAAAAAGCCGCCGCCATGGCGAATGCTGACTTGGGCAAACTCGCAAAAGAAAAATGCGAACTCATTTCGCAAGCTGCCGATGAAGTGATCGCCGGCAAACTCGATGCCCACTTTCCACTTCGCATCTGGCAGACGGGTTCCGGCACGCAGAGCAACATGAATGCGAACGAGGTTATTTCGAACCGCGCCATCGCTATCGCTGGCGGTGAGAAAGGCAGCAAAAAGCCGATCCACCCGAATGACGATGTCAACATGTCGCAATCGTCCAATGACACTTTCCCAACTGCCATGTCGATCGCTTCGGCTGTCGTTGTGCTCGAGGTTCTCATTCCCGCTGTGAAGAAACTGCGCAATACCCTCGATGCGAAGGCAACCGCTTTTGCAGATATTGTAAAAATCGGGCGCACTCATCTTCAGGATGCCACCCCACTCACGCTCGGTCAGGAGTTCTCGGGATACGTAGCCATGCTCGATCAGGCCATGAAGGACATCGAATCGTCTCTTGGCGGCCTTTACCAACTCGCCATTGGCGGCACCGCCGTGGGCACGGGATTGAATGCCCATCCCGAATTCGGCGACCGCGCCGCTGCTCACATCGCCAAGCTAACCCAACTTCCCTTCTCATCCGCACCGAACAAGTTCGCCGCCCTGTCCGGCCACAATGAATTTGTCATCGCTAGCGGAGCAGTCAAAGCCCTCGCCTGTGCACTCATGAAAATTGCCAATGACATCCGCTGGCTCGCTTCCGGCCCCCGTTGCGGCTTGGGCGAACTCACCATTCCCGAAAATGAGCCCGGTTCGTCCATCATGCCCGGCAAAGTCAATCCAACCCAATCCGAAGCTCTCACAATGCTTTCCGTTCAAGTGATGGGCAACGACGCCGCCATCGGCATCGCTGCATCCCAAGGCAATTTCGAACTCAACGTCTTCAAGCCACTTATTGTTCATAATTTTCTGCACTCCGTCCGACTACTTGCGGCTGGATGCCATTCCTTCAACGACCATTGCGCCGTCGGCATCGAACCGAACCTCGACGTCATCGCACGCTATGTGGAAAATTCCCTCATGCTCGTCACCGCACTCAATCCCCACATCGGCTACGACAAATCCGCCCAGATCGCCAAGAAAGCCCACAAAGAAGCTTCGAGCCTCAAGGAAGCCGCCATCGCCCTAGGCTACCTCAACGCCGAGCAGTTTGACCATTGGGTCATCGCTAAAAATATGACCCACTCCTAATCCGATAGTTCCGACTGCAGGTATCCACCATCCATCGTACTGACCCTTTTAGCCATTGATCTAACTGCAAGGGAACTATAATTAATTACTAATGCCAACTGAATCCTTGAAAACAAATCCCCTTCGCGAGGGGCTTAACTCCCGCACTCTGCCTGACCCGTGCACACTTGTGATTTTCGGCGCGTCTGGCGACCTGACGCACCGCAAACTCATCCCTGCCCTTTATAATCTGGCTGCGGACGGGGCCCTGCCTCCCGCAATCAGCGTTGTGGGCTTTGCCCGAAGGGATAAGACCGATGAGATATTTCGTGCCGAACTCGAGGAAGCGACCCGAAAATTTTCCAGACAAAGCCTCAATGATGAGCTTTGGAAAAGCTTCGCCTCCAGCGTCAGCTATCACCGCAGTGCATTTGACAATTTTGAGGGCTACCAAGATCTCGCTCACAAACTCGACGAACTCGACGCCGCGAGCGGTACTCGCGGCAACCGACTTTTTTACCTAGCCGTCTCACCCGACCAATTTGAAGTCATCTTGGAAAATCTTAGCAAAAGCGGATTAAACAAAGTTCGCGAGGGTTCTTGGGCGCGTGTGATTGTGGAAAAACCCTTCGGCACCGATCTCCCTAGCGCACGTGCATTAAATGATCTCGTTCAAATCGCATTCGACGAGTCGCAGACCTACCGCATTGACCACTACTTGGGTAAAGAAACAGCCCAAAACATCATGGTCCTCCGGTTTGCTAATTCGATTTTTGAAGGCATGTGGAACTCCCGCTACATCGACCACGTCCAAATCACGGCCAGCGAACCGCTAGGCGTTGAAGGCCGCGCTGGCTACTACGACAAATCCGGCGCTCTTCGTGACATGGTTCAAAATCACCTTCTTCAACTTCTCTGCCTCACCGCTATGGAGCCCCCCGCCGGACTCGATGCCGATTCGATTCGCGACGAGAAGGTGAAAGTCCTCCGCTCACTCCGACCTCTCACTGGGGATGATGTTTTTAAACACGTCATCCGCGGTCAATACGGAGCCGGAGCCATCAACGGCAAGCGCGTCGCCGCCTATCGCGACGAACTTAATGTCGATCCCGAATCCACCACCGAAACCTACGTCGCCCTAGAAGTGAATGTGGACAACTGGCGCTGGGCTGGCGTCCCCTTCTTTATCCGCGTCGGCAAACGCCTACCCAAAAGCGGCACCGAAATCGCTATCCACTTTAAAAGCGTCCCGCCCGTTCTCTTCAAAGCAACAGGAGAATCCATCGATGACAACGTGCTCGTGATCCGCATCCAACCGGATGAAGGCATTTCTCTTCGCATGAGTGCTAAGATGCCTGGTTCCAGCCTCCGTATCGAGCCAGTGAAGATGGACTTCCATTACGGTACAAGCTTCGGCAAAGCCACTCCAGAGGCCTACGAGCGCCTCCTACTTGACGCCATGAGCGGCGACCCGACCCTCTTCGCCCGCCGCGACGAAGTCGATGAAGCTTGGAAATTCATTGACGCCATTCACGCCGCTTGGGCGACCCGCTCCAATGATCTCGCCCATTATTCCTCAGGCACTTGGGGCCCCGGAGAAGCTGATGAACTCATCACGCGGCATGAATCAACTTGGAGACGATTGTAACTCTTTGAGCGAATCGTTTGATCCGGGTGTTCCGGTGCAAATCGGCAAAATTGAAAAGGAACTTGTTCGTCTCTGGGAATCCAGCGGTGACACCAAGACCCGAGCTTCGTTGATCAATTTCATTGTTTACACGGAAGATACCTCATCCCTCTCTGCCGACACGGAGGTTATTTCGACTGTGGCCCGCAAGCACGCCTGCCGTGCGATTTTGATCATGTCTAATCCGCAGGCGCCTGTCTCTGAAGCCCAAGCTTGGATCAGCGCCCACTGCCACCTCGCCGGCAAGGGCGACCAACAGATCTGCTCGGAGCAAATCACATTCCGCCTAGATGGCGACAGCGCCCATGCGCTCCCTAATATTGTTTTCTCGCACCTCGACTCCGATCTCCCACTCTGCCTGTGGTGGAAAGCGGATTTCCCAGAACCTCTGGATGAAAAACTCTGTGGTTGGGTGGATCGTCTCATCTTTGACAGCAGCACATGGAAAAATCCTACGCAACAATTTGCAATCGTTCACCATCTCTCCTCGTCGGATACACCCGATCGGGTGCTCTGCGACCTTGATTGGACACGCCTGCACTCCTGGCGCTTCGCGCTTGCAGGAATGTTCGATCATGCCTCCGCCTTCCCATGTCTAAGCCGTGTCGAATCTCTCCATCTCAAATGCGCCCCAGGCAAAAGATCCACCGGTTTGCTTTTGCTGGGTTGGTTGGCGTATCGCCTAAATTGGAAACCCTCCATTAGTAGCGATTCCTTCGTTACGCCGGATGGCTCAATCATCCCCTTTATGATCGAAGCCGTTCCTGGCGCCAATCTCTCCCTCGTCTCGATTCATTGCGGCGAAGCCCTTTTCGAGCTCGAACTCTCCGAAAGCGGCGAATTCTTTGAATCCCGCATCCATGCTCCCGGAACGCGTGACACCCGCCAAGTCCTTCCCGCAGGAAGAGGCAAAATTGCTGACACCCTCCTTGCTGAATTGAGTCGCTCCGGAAGACATCCTCTCTACACAAAAACGCTCGAACTCATCCTTCCTCTGCTCGGCAAGTTAGTCTTGCCGTCTTAAACGGACCCGCACGGCTTCAACAAAGAAGAAGCCATCGCAGGCTTGATCGCGCCGACTCCCAAGAGCACAATGTTGCAGATAAGCAGACCTCGATCTTGTAAAGGCTTTCGATTGACACAGATTAATTGCACACTACTTTCGTGTAATGAAAAATATTACCCTGAGCGCTGATGAGAGGTTGATTGAAACAGCACGAGATGTTGCCCGAAAAAGAAAATCCACAATCAATGCCATGTTCCGTGAATGGTTGGCGGATTTGGTTCAGCAGCAAGAGCGGGAGCTCAAATTAAGGGAATTAGATTTGCGGTTAGAGTATGCCAAGGCCGGCGGCAAATTCACTCGGGAGCAAATGAATGAGCGCTGAAGTATTTCTCGACACCAACATTTTTGTCTACTGCTTCGATGGAGATGATCCTGATAAACAGGCAAAGGCCAAAAAACTCGTTGCCCGGAAGGGTTGGTTTGTGAGTTGGCAGGTCGTTCAGGAGTTCTCCTCGGTCGCGCTGCATCGCTTCAAAGCGCCTCTCAAACCAGGGGATTTGGCAGATTACATCGAACTCAGGCTTTGGCCGGAGTGTCGCATATTACCGAGCCAGGCCATATTCAATCAGGCAACGGCGATCCATGGCCGTTATGGGTTTAGATTTTATGACAGCTTGGTCGTCGCTTCCGCGTTGGCAGGTGGAGCCAAGACGCTTCTTTCTGAGGATTTGCAGCACGGACAGCGCATCGGATCCCTAGAAATTGCGAATCCATTTTTAAAATGAACAATTTTTTGGGGTGGCATTGTTCGCCTTTAAAAAAGGTCTGAATGTGTGCCGGTTCTCTCCAAGCGGAGCTCGTCATCGAGAAGTTTGTAAATTAACAGCCAGTCAGGCTCAATGTGACAGTCTCGGTGGTTAATCCAGTTACCAGTCAGTCGATGATCTCGATGTTTCGGCGGCAAAGGCTTTTTTTAATTAGCAACTCAATAACCTCTTTCAGTTTGCCAAGGTTTTACCTCTCTTCCCTAAGCGCTAAATATCCTTATTGAACTGCTTGGTCTGACTGACTTTCATTCGTTCCAGGAAGCATACAATGCAACGGAAGACTCAAACGTCTCAATATCTTCGTCTCTATCGCTCTTCGAGAGTACGGAAGCGGTCAACTTGTTGGGCACATGTAATTCTAAGGGAAACGACTTCCTGATGGCAATCTGCCGATAGAAAAGACGAATGGCCTCTGTAGGTTCATTGACAACCTGCATCTCATATACAACACATTTCAAGCGTTGATTATTTTAACTAGAAAAGAAAAATCAGCCCCATACATCCACATTTTTTCCATTAACTTATCACCTCCATTTTCACCGCCCCCTCAGCGCATTCCATCTCGCTCTTCGCCCCCCAGCATTGAGTTCCTTTGCGATCCACCCCCATCGAAACCGCTGTCTGTTTTGTCAATTCCGCAGCCAGTTCGTTTTTCAGAGCCCCCCTTCCTACCAGCCCTCAACTCCGCGAACCCCGCCTCCCTTTTTCCCAGAAACTCCCCGACCAATCGTCGTGGCTTTAGTGCTCATCAGATTTGGTAAGGAATCCTGATGTCGGGCCATTCTGAATCGGCTTGGTGGGAATTTGCCTGGACGTTGCCGGTCGGAATATTTGCTCTTTCGCGTCAGGATCTTTCTGCTCCTCACGGGAGTGAACCCAGATCTGGATCAAATCTATGATGTTAAACGATTTGGGATAATCAATTTCACTGTGCTTTGCGGCCTTCGAATCGCGTGGATTACCGCTCTCCGGGGCAGCTCCGC
>CAMDOJ010000088.1 GCA_945903555.1 Chthoniobacter flavus | reverse complement strand
GCTTCAATAAAAGCGATCGCGTATTCGTTATGCTCCTCAATGCCGGTGGCGACAGTGAGAATATTCGGATCGAAAATGATATCCTCTGGAGGAAATCCGACCTCGTCAACAAGGGTGCGGTAGGCACGTTCGCAGATTTCGGTTTTCCGCTTGAGTGAGTCGGCCTGCCCCTGCTCGTCAAAGGCCATCACGACTGTCGCCGCTCCATAGGCCATGATCAATCGGGCTTGGGCCTTGAATTTTTCAGGCCCCTCTTTGAGGCTGATCGAATTCACGATGCTCTTGCCTTGAACGCAGCGCAATCCAGCCTCAATGACCTCCCATTTTGACGAATCGATCATCACCGGTACGCGCGAGATGTCGGGTTCGCTGGCGATGAGGTTAAGGAATTTCGTCATGGCTGCGGCGCCATCAAGCATGCCCTCATCCATGTTGATATCGATGATCTGGGCCCCTGCATCGACCTGCTGACGAGCCACGGCGAGTGCCTCGTCGTAGTTCCCAGCCAGGATGAGCTTCGCAAATTTCGGCGAACCGGTCACGTTGGTGCGTTCGCCCACATTGATAAATGGGATTTCCGGACGGGCCGTGAATGGCTCCAGCCCGCTCAATCGCAAAGTACGGGTACGCGCGGCGATCGCCCGGGGCTTGAATCCCTTAACCGCATCAGCAATCGCACGGATATGATCTGGCGTGGTGCCGCAACAGCCGCCAATGATATTCAACCACCCCTGCTTCGCCCAATCCTGCAACTGCGGAGCGAGGCTTTCGGCGGTTTCAGGAAAACCCGTCGGCGAAAGCGGGTCAGGAAGACCTGCGTTCGGGTAGGTGCTGACAAAAAACGGCGCGATATTCGAAAGCTCCTCGATATATGGGCGCATTTCTTTCGGGCCGAGCGCACAATTGAGACCGATCGAAACAATCGGGAAATGCGCGAGCGAGTTGAGGAAGGCCTCGACGGTTTGCCCAGTGAGCGTACGACCGCTCAAATCCGTAATCGTTCCAGAAAGCATCACTGGAAGCCGCGGATGGCTCTCAAAATAACGCGCAATGGCAAAGATGGCCGCCTTGGCATTGAGCGTGTCAAAAATTGTCTCCACCAAAAGAACATCCGCCCCACCCTCAACGAGGTTTTCAATCTGCTCAGTATAGGCAGCGGCGACCTCCTCAAAAGTGACCTCACGCTTTCCGGGATCGTTCACATCCCTTGAAATGGAAAGCGTACGATTGAGTGGACCGATCGCCCCGGCCACAAATATACGGCGATCCGTGCAAGCGTCCGCAGCCGATCGCGCCAAGCGGGCGGCGGCAAGATTGAGTTCCGGCACGATGGACTCCAACCCGTAGTCGGCCTGCGAAATCGTGGTGGAGTTGAACGTGTTGGTTTCAATGATATCCGCCCCGGCAGCGATATATTTGCCATGGATTTCACGGATCACATCTGGCTTTGTGAGAACAAGAAGGTCATTATTTCCCTTGAGGTCCTGCCCCTTCCATTCCGCGAAACGTTCCCCACGATAATCGGCTTCCTGCAATTTATATTGCTGGATCATGGTTCCCATCGCCCCATCAAGGATGAGGATGCGTTGGGATAGGAGATCGCGGAGTGCTTTTTCGGTGGACGAAATCATGAAATGTAAGTTTCACAAACTACGAAATATTTGCCCGCCTGAAAATAAAAACTTCAAATCGCCTTGAGACGTGACCTCCAGAATGGATCAGTCTCTTATACCAAAAGCTGCTTTGTTTTGGATTTTAGTAGAGGGGCACAACGCGTCTCGCCTGTGTGCTGCGGCCTGCTCCTTTGGTTCCGATGGGCACGGGTGCGAGAAAGTAGACCAGTCTCCACACGGCCGAAACGGCCATGCCCCCCCTTTTTTCCGCTGCAAAGTCCAATTTCAAAGGGACAATGGGATTAAAGCAAAGATAATGAAGCTCAAATCGACAGAGCCTTTGACTCCGTGACACCCAGTTGCTTAATGATGGTCGTGAGATAGACAGCCTCATGGTGGAGTCCGCTGTATTTCGAGATTTCCTTTCGCTCGACAACGCGAAAGCCAAATCGCTCCAGCACTTTCGCCCCACGACGGGACTCAAAGGTGACCATCTGACCGAAGACCTCCTTTTCCCCACGGGACCGAAGAAAATCAAAGTATGTGTTCATGAGCACATAAGTTCCCGCCAAACTTTGGGCCTCTGGCAACACATTGATATGGAAATGAGCCGTTCGACGAGGTGCTGCCGGCACTTCTCTCCACGAATTATTAATAATCCAGTGGATGAAGGCGCGCGTGGCCGAACTGTATCTCGGATATCGGCTCATTCCGATCAGGAAAAGGCGGAGGTTTTGAAAAAAACCATAAAATTGCTGGCGCTGGGGGCGACGGGATCCGAGCAAGTATCCTTTGACCACGCCGTTCTTCTCCAGCACAAACGCTGCCTCCGGCTCAACATCTGTGTAATAGGAGGTTAAATAATCTGCAAAGAGTGCCCTATCCTCAAACACGGGATCAATCGCCTTGCCGAGAAAACCGGTTTCGCAACAAAGCTGTCGAACAGCCTCGCGGTCGCGAGCCTCATATCGCCTAACGGTAATGCCTAGTGGAAGTGCCACGCGGCAACCTTATCTTTCCATTCCTGACGGGCAAACCAGAATCATCATGACCCAAAAAAACCGCGAGTAGATAAGCTCCTAATAAGACCCCTCAACCCGTGCTGCGACGTCGCGGTAGCCGTAATCCACCTCGTAAATTTGCTTCATGCATGCGATAGCGTTATCCGTGAGATTCATCTTTTCGTAAACCAACCCCAGATTGTAGACGATGTCCTTTTTCACATTGTCCATAGCGACCAGCTCAGTTGCTGCGTCGGAGAGGGTCTTTGCTGCAAGGTCGAGCATCGAGCGGGCAGTGAAGCATTGGCCCAGCAGACTGATCGCCCGGATACGAACATTGGGATTTTGGCGCGCCCGTTGAAGCTCAGGAATCGCTTCCTGATACATGTGGAGAGAGTGAAGTATCTCACCCAATTCAAATCGGGATTGAAGATCAGTCGGGTTTTGCTCCACGCGCGCGCGGGCCGCCTCAAGCATGATCTCGGACCGCTGAATGAGAAGACCTTCAAGCTCGGCAGCGTATTGCTCCGCCTCGGGCGTGCCTGGATGGCTGGCAACGATCGCGCGACGAGCCTCAATGGCATGGTCGAATTGCTTCACCCGCAGATCCGAGGCTTTGCGAACGAGAGCGAAGTCAGAATTGTTCGTCAGGGCGGCTGCATAGTTGAACCAATTTGTCGCATTGTCCCAATCCTCTTTCTGCTCGTAAAGCTCAGCAATGCGGCGAGCGGCATCCACCGAACTCGGCTCCGCCTCCGCCTTGATATGAAGATCGGCAAGAAGATTGTCGATCATCTCCTCACTGCGAACCACTCGAGATTGTTGCTCCAACGCGACCGCCTCCCCTTTGTCCTTGATGAGATCGCGGTAGGTCGTCTCTTCTTTGTCCCAACCGCCGCTCTTCATCGATGAAGACGCAGCAGCATCCTTCGCCCCTTTGACCGCGGCAAGATCGTTTGGCGCGATGCTAATGATTTTAAGATAAATATCCGAGGCCTTTGCGGCATCGCCGTGCTGCATACAATGACAGGCCAATTGGTGCATGATTTTGATGTCCTTCGGCGAGGCATCGAGAATTGTCTGGAGAGCAAATTCGGCCACTTCAGGAAGCTTCGCTTCGATCGCGGCATCATGCAGCATCATGTTGAACTGGGTGCTGTTCGGATCGTTTTCCAAGAACTGCTCTACAGCTTCAATGGCTGCGAGAGGATCTTTTTTGATTTGGCTCTGGATTTTAAACCCTGAAAATGAACCTAGGGATAGCCCCCCGAGCAGACTTTTTTTTCCAGGATTTTTAGCGATACTCGCCTTACGAACAATCTGCCGGCCAGCAAGGAATTCGGGGTGGCTTTTGAGGACAGCCTGTAAAAGTTGGATCGTATAATCGTAATTTTTGAGCTGCATCGCACCCATCGCCTTGAGCCATGTGGAGCGATGGAATTCCGGAAGATCTTTTTCAGTTTTTACGGACATACAAGAGAAGCGCTGAAATGTATACTCTCACGTGCTCGGCACATCAAGCCCCGCTGGTAACGAAAAAAGGGCCCCTCAAAAACGTGACCTTTAAATCGTCTGCGAAAGATAGCCCCCATCGACGCGTATGTCAGAACCCGTCACGAATGAACTGGCTTGGGGACTGGCGAGAAAAATCACCGCTCCGGAAAGTTCGTCCGCATCGCCAAATCTTGCCATCGGCGTGTGACTGAGTATCGCCGCAGCGCGAGGCGTCGTTGTGCCGTCTGGGTTGAATAGAAGGCGCAGGTTTTGTTCGGCTGGAAAAAATCCTGGCGTGATGGAATTCACTCTCACTCCACTCGGCGCCCATTCCCGCGCGAGAAATTGAGTGAGATTAAGAACGGCGGCCTTGGCCGAGGAATAGGCCACCACGCGAGAAAGGGGCAGGTGGGCAGAGACGCTAGCGATATTAATAATACTTCCGCGACCCTCCGCGACCATAGCGGCCCCGATCACTTGGCAGGGCAGAAGTGCACCACCGATAAGGTTCAAATCAAAGTTGGCCACCCAATCCTCAACAGCGATTTCAGAAAACGGATTTTCGGGTGTGACCGTGACGCTGGCATCGTTGCCGCCGGCCGCATTCACAAGAACACTCGGAATCCCAAATGTGTCTACGGTGAAATCCAGCAAATCCATCAGACTCTCGCGGTCAGTGGCATCGGTTTGAAAAAAGATAGCCCTTCCTCCAGCCTTCGTGATTTCACGAACCCTTTCATTTCCTCGCTCTACACTCCGCCCTGAAACAACAACGCGAGCTCCTGCAGATGCAAGAGCGAGGGCCATACCGCCACCAAGGACACCTGTGGCTCCCACCACCACAGCCACTTCGTCGGATAAATCGAACAATTTATTTGCCATGCAACCCACTAAAAACCAATCCCCGATAAGCCGCACGATTTTTTTTGGCTTTTGATGCGATGACGTGTCGCGCAAAATCACCAACACATGTTGAAAGACACCCAAAGCGAACGTGACGATCGGAAGTTGGCCATTGATCGAGTCGGCATCAAATCCCTGCGGTATCCGATGCAGGTTCGAGATAAGCACCATGCAATTCAAAGCACGGTGGCCACAATCCAACTGACTGTCGATCTTCCCCACCAATTCAAAGGCACCCACATGAGCCGCTTCATTGAAGCCCTCAGTGCCCACGGTCCTGTGGTGCACGTGGAAAACATTCGAGACATCCTCGAACAAACCGCACGTCGGCTTGAGAGTGACTGCGCTCATCTGGATATCGAGTTTCCGTTTTTTCTAGAAAAAAAAGCCCCCGTCAGCGGCGCCATCGGCCTCCTCGATTATAATGTCGTCTTCCGCGCGACCCTCGCTAAAGGAGTGCTCGATTTTGTTGTCACCACGACCGTTCCCGTGACGACCCTCTGCCCCTGCTCGAAAGCGATCAGCCTCGCGGGAGCGCACAACCAACGTGGTCACGTGACTCTTTCCGTTCGCTGTACGAAACCCATGTGGATCGAAGATATGGTTCGTCTCTGTGAGGAATCCGCAAGCGCGGAATTATTTAGCCTCCTCAAGCGCCCGGATGAAAAGCATGTAACCGAACAAGCGTATGCGAACCCCGTTTTCGTAGAAGATCTTGTTCGCAATGTGGCACTCCGCTGCGATGCGATTCCTAATATCGTTTGGTATCGCGCCGAGGCAGAGAACTTCGAATCCATTCATAACCACAACGCCTACGCCCTCATTGAAAAAAAATCCTCCACTAGCGCCTGACGGGATC
Source organism: Chthoniobacter flavus (assembly GCA_945903555.1). GTDB lineage: Bacteria > Verrucomicrobiota > Verrucomicrobiia > Chthoniobacterales > Terrimicrobiaceae > UBA967. Next base: position 1,499 of record CAMDOJ010000088.1, on the reverse strand, counting down.
GTTTTTTTGTTGCTTGATTAAACCAAATGCCAGTTAAAGTAACTATTGTTAAAAGTTGGGGGTATAGCTCAGTTGGTAGAGCGCGTCGTTCGCAATGACGAGGCCAGGAGTTCGAACCTCCTTACCTCCACTTCTTCTCACTCATGCCGATTTTTTCTGTTCCTGAATGTTTGCGTACTTGGGCCGAAGTAGATCTAGGTGCCCTCCGAGCTAATCTGGACTTCGTTAGGCAACGCATCGGCCCCTACCCAACTATTCTTGCCGCCGTCAAAGCCAATGCCTATGGGCATGGAGCATGCGAAACCGTTCAGGCCTTGGCCGGTACAAAGCCCATCTTTGGCGTCGCCAATCTGCATGAGGCCGCCGAGATCAAATCGGTTTCTGATGGAAGTGACGTTATGCTGCTCGGTCCCTGTCTTCCAAGCGAGCGTCGCGATGCCGTCGAAGCCAAATACATTGTCACCATCTCAAGCGCTGCAGAAGCAATGGCTTATTCAAAGTTCGGATCTGTGCGCGTCAACTTGAAAATCGATACAGGGATGGGCCGTATCGGTTGCTGGAAAGACGATGCTATTTCTGCTTTACGATCCCTGCAAGGTGTCCCAACCATCAAGATCCACAGCATCTCAACTCACCTTCCATCTGCCGATGAGGATACCGCATTTACAACCGCCCAGTTGCATGATTTTACGAAGTTAGCGAAGTCCCTTCACTCGATAACTCCCACAGCCAAGCTTCATAGCCTTAATAGCGCCGGTATACTTACCCTTCCCGAATTCGCCGCAGATATCGTTCGACCAGGGCTCATGCTTTACGGTTGCTCGCCAATACCGGATTTCCCAACGCACTTACGACCCGTTCTGGCTTGGAAGGCCAGGATTGTTTTACTTAAAGATCTCCCCGCTGGGGCAAGCGTTAGCTATGGCCGCACCTATATTTCCTCCACCCCAATTCGAACCGCCGTCCTTCCCGTCGGGTACGCAGATGGCTACCCTCGACAGGCTTCAGGTCAAGGCTGCGGGGTTTTGATTAACGGTCAAAGATGTGATCTCATCGGTCGCGTGACAATGGATCAGATCATTGTCAACGTATCCGATCTGACAAATGTTCAAGTCGGCGATGTAGCCACGCTCATTGGTCGTGACGGCAACGTGTCGATTGATGCCCAGGAATTGGCTCATCGATCCGGCACTATTGCATGGGACATCCTTACAGGTATCGGCCGCCGAGTCGAACGATTGTATTCTGAAGCTCCCTAAAAAAGAGATCCTCCTTCAATTCTCAATTCCGAGGCAGTTTCTTATTCTTTTCCAAGAACAATGGGGCACCAGCGCCCGCGAAGCCCTTTCATCGTTAAGACACAAAAAAAGGCCCGGTGCCTTGTTTCCAAGACACCGGGCGTAATACTGGCAATGACCTACTCTCGCACAACCTATAGAAGCACTACCATCGGCTCAGCAGCGTTTCACTTCCGTGTTCGGAATGGGAACGGGTGGTAC
>CAMDOJ010000087.1 GCA_945903555.1 Chthoniobacter flavus | reverse complement strand
GCGCCCAAAAAAGCCAAGGCAGATAATGAGGCCATGTGGGATCAAGGCTTAGGATCCTTCCACGAAAAAATTCCATTGCCCGCCGGCTTGATCGCCGGTTCCGGCCATCAACTCTGGTCTGCCGCCGCCTTCCTCAATGTCTGTATCCGCGCCGGACTTGTGGCGCGACTATAACTAAAAGCCGAACTTCACTGCTAACATCATTCTATGAACCATAATCCACTTATAAAAATCTCATCTCCCTTCCTGCAACGCCGCGCCGAATGCCTGGGACAAGTCGCCTCTTATTTCATTGTCCCTTTGAAATTGGACCTTGCACCGGAAAAGAAAGGGGCATGGCCGTCTCGGCCGTGTGGAGACAGGTCTACTTCACCCTGCCCATTGGAACCGAGGAGCACGCCAACGCACACAGGCGGGACACCTGTGCCCCTTTTCAAGAATCCAAAAGCAAGCGGCTTTGGGTATTATTTCAACCTCCCCGCCTGCGCCAGATCGCTTGCCCTTATTGGTCTGATCGGTCTCGCTTCCTCATTTCCCATCCAAGCCAATCCGAAGCCCAGTTCATTTGGTGTCTGGGATCGGGGTGAGGCCATGGATTTCAAGGATTATCCGTTTCTGCGTGGGACTTCGTGCGATGCCCCTTGGGATGCCGTTGAGAAAAAGCCGGGAGTTTATGATTGGAGCGTGATGGATGAGGCCCTGGAGCATGCCTCTAAAAACAAGATATCCGTGTATTTATCCTTTGAGGCTGGTCCGAAAACGCCCGACTGGGTCTATGAAAAAGGCGTGCCCAAGGTGCTTACGAACAATGAGAGGCATGAGGATAAATTCCCCCACTACCCCTACTATTCTGACCCAAAATACAAAATGTATTTCCATCGTTTCCTCACGGAAGTGGCCAAGCGCATCCGCAGCTACCCCAAAGATAAGAAGGAGCGGATTGCCTTTATACAAGTCAAAACAGGCTGCACTGGAGATGAATGTGCTTACAAGGGAGAGCCTTTGGATCGCAAATACAGTCTGGAGAGGGAAAGTGCGGCGTGGCAGAAGTTCCGCCTCGAGACCTTCGCCATGTATGCGAAACTTTTCAATTCGGATTCCAACCTGAAAATTAGCCTGCTGTTCAACGATCTGGCGCCCGAATCCCAAGAAGAGGGTAAGCATGATTTTTCGGAAATGTGGCACTGGGCAACCAAAACGCTCAAGGACGGATTCGGTATCAAAAACGGAGCACTTTCCCGCGGTCACCACCTCTGCGGTGAAGCCCCAGCGATGACGACCTTCCTTCCATACCTCGTCGCACCCAAGGAATTGACCCTGTTTCGGCGCTCGGAGATGGACCAAACTTGGACGCGCCCGCTGTATCAGCTCAATGTACCGCTGAACTTCTATTGGGGGGCGATCAATGCTCTGAATTCGGGTCAGAGCGTCTGGGATGTCACCAAAGGCGCCATCGTTGCGAGCAAGGAACAGGGTTTCGATTATTCTTTTTACTTCTTCAACAAGTATGCGGGACAGATTGATCCGAAGACAGCCACCGATGCCTTCTGCGCCCTGCACAAAGGCTTGGACGCCTCCGATACCAAGGCCTACCCCGAGGCGAAGTTCGGACAAGCCGAGCGCAAAAATGTGGATCGCATGCTGAAAATCTGCGCCGAATTCGCCAAGTATGGCGCGGCCGTGGACGATGAAAACGCGCTTAAAATGGGGCAAGTTGCTCAACGGGGCGATCAATCCGGATTCAATGATGTGGGCTGGCTCATCTGGCCTGACAACTACTCCCGGTTGCTTGAGCAAATCGACGCGGATGCCACCTCCATCCCGCTCTGGCGCGTCGGCGGTCCCATCACTCCCACTTCGTCCATCTATTCTCGGTTTGCGCGCAGCTTCGAACACGTTTCGGGCAAGGATGCGATGTATTTTCGTCTGCATGAAGGCTTCTCCCAAGATGCCAAACCCAAAGTCATGACGATCACCGTCGTCTGGTATGACGGACAGGCAGGATCGACTTGGAAGCTCAATTACGACGCCGGCAGCTCAGCCATGAAAACGGCGGTGACAGTGACCGGCAAAGGCGACAATAAATGGCATCATGAGGTTGTCGCACTGCGTGACGCCGTTTTCCGCCGCGGAGGCACCAAGGGTTCCGACTTCGCTCTCGTGAACGCTGATGACAAGAATGACATCTTTAGCCTTGTCGAAGTCCACCGCGGCGAGCCTGAAGTTCCACCTCTGCGCCCTCCCACTGATTGGCGCGTTGTTCCCAACGAAAAAGGATCCAAATACGACAAGAACGAAGGAAGCGATAACAAGGGCGACAAGGCTGACAAGGGCGACAAGGGCGACAAGGGCGACAAGGGCGACAAGGGCGACAAGGGGGGCAAAAAGAACAAGGGCGACAAGGGCGGTAAAAAGAACAAGGGTTCCTAAGTGTAATAGCTGCGCGCCTTCAATAGGAAACAGTCGCCGAATTACAAAATAAAAATGCGGCAAAAATTTATCTCCCTTACCGCTGGGCTTCTGGCCGGGAGTTTATTTTCTGCTCCCGCCGCGCCTCTGCACACACCGCCGTCCGCGCTGGCATCGCCTCCTATCCACCGTGGGCTATATGCAATCTGGTATGAGCGCATGCCGGAGGTGATGGAATTGCCCTACATTACCGGAGGTCAGGTCGTCGTGCAGTGGGGCGAACTGGAAACTGCGGAGGGTCAGTATGACTTCAGCCAACTGACGGCAAAGATGCAAGTGTTGCATGAACAAAACAAGCCGTTCACGGTGCAGGTCAACGGCAACATCAAGCCGGCGTGGCTGTTCGACCGCGTGCCTTTTCTGCCGGAGCCTCTGGGGGTGCAGGTGCGCGATAAACGGGGCACGCTCATGTATTGGCACCCGGAGTTCGAGCGGGCGTATCTCAATTTCCTTCAGGCCTACGCCGCGTTTCTGAAGCAATCCCCCTACCGGGCGTCGTTGCTCGGGGTGAGGCAAAACTTTAACGCCATCGGCACGGAACATTTGCAAGTCCCTCGCGACAAGATTCTCCTATCGCAATGGAGCATGCCTTCGGGTGTAAGCCCCTCGGAAGCATTTACGCCAGCACTAGCCCGCGCCTACCAGACTCGTGTACTGGAGACATTCGTGAAGGAGTTCTCACCGCACACTCGCGTGTTTGTGCGGAATAACATTACGCCGGATTTGAGCGGGCAATTTGAGCAGGATTTTAATACCGGGCGCTTGTGTTGGTTTCATACCAGCAGCGAAGTGGAACCGCGGAAGGGTGGCATCCAACAATACCAGCGGTTCCTCGATGATTGCCGTACTGGCAAAACGCTTGCCTATGCCGAGCCCTGGGCGAGCGCGTGGGGCCACCACGGAGGCAAGACCGATCCGCGCTGGTGCAGTCCGCCCCAATGGAACTACTGGCGCTTGCTCTGCGACCTGCATTGTGGCGTCTCTTTTGTTGCGTGTTACGGCACCGATCTCGAAGTGGCCCTCAGCGGTCGTTATCGCGGCGGCAAAGCCACCACCATTGACGCGGCAGTGTTCAAGGACGAGTTCGACGCGGCGTTTCGTTTTGCCGCCAAATACGCGGGCTATCACGCTAGTCCAGATTCAGCGCCCGGGGCCTGGGTCGCCTTTCGCGATGGCGACACCCTCAACGGCGATTACACCTTCCTCATGCAACGCTTGACCGATCACACTCGCGAGGTGAAAAGCGCCGGCCCTGCGGAGCAGCGTTTTGGTGCTTGGGCGCGCCAGTTGCCATGCGACCAGACGATTCAACTCGCTCTGGACGACCGCTTCGCCGCCAGTCTCACCACTCAAGCCGCCGAGCTCCGCGTCACCTATCTCGATATCGGCACTGGTGCGTTCGAGGTTCAAGCCGCCGGCCAGACTTTTCACCTTCAATACAGCGATTCCGGTCGCTGGAAAACCGTCGCGCGGGAACTGCCCCGCCCAGTTTTCCCGAAAAACAACGCCAGTGCGCATGTGAGCCTACGCGCGCTCGGAGCTGATCTGATCGTGCATATGGTTGAAGTCGTCCGCAAATAACCCCCTTTCAAATGCCTCTTCTCATAACCCGCCGCGGGTCGCAGTCCGTATGGGCCAGCACTTTGAATAGTATCTTTATCATGATCTTCGTTTTGCGACTTGAAGAAGGGTTTCCCAGAGTGAAAATCAGATCGGGCGAGGGCGACAAGCAGTGGCATCATGAGACGGTCACGGTGGAGGATGCCGTGTTGCGTCACGGAGGAACGAAGGGTTCGGACCTCGCCTTGGTGAACACGGATCGTCGTGACTGGTAGCCGAGCGAAACACCTCCCAAACTTATGTTCAACGCCTTAACCGAATCCTAACCAGCGCCTCGTAAATTTCATAATGAAACTCATCATACTACTGACCTCCCTGCTCACTCTCGTCAGTTCGGCGGTAGCGGAAGGCGAAATTCCGATGGTGCGCACGATCAGTCCGGAACTTCAGCCCAAGATTCAATTCCTTAATCCGCAATATCTCGTCTATCTGCCGACCGGGAACACCGACGCGAAGTTGCCTTTGTTGATCTTCCTCCACGGCGCGGGAGGTGTCGGGAGTGACATTCAAGAGGTCAAGAGCAAGCCGACGGAGATTTGGGAAGGCATCCAGAAGTTCAAAAAAGACCCCTGCATCGTCGTTGCGCCGCAGTGCCTGAAAAAATCAAAGAGTGGAGAGCGTGGCATCTGGACGCCGGAAGACCTCAACCTCTTGCTCCAGGATCTCAAGGCGACGCTGCCGGTGGATGAACGGAGAATCTATCTCTCGGGCATCAGCATGGGTGGCTATGGCACTTGGGCCTGGGCCGCGCATGATCCGCAACACTTCGCAGCCATCGCCCCGATCGTCGGTGGAATCGGCAGGGAAGGGCCGAGGGATGTGACTCCTGATTTTGACCAGTGGGCCACGAATCTCGCCAAGATTCCCGTCTATGCCTTTGCCGGCGGCTTGGACAAAACGGTTCCGCCCGAACGATCGGAGCGCATGATCGCCGCCATTCAAAAAGCCGGCGGTAAAGAGGCAAAACTCAAGGTTTATCCGGATGAGGGCCACAACGCCGGTCGGGTTGTCGTCGCCTCGGCAGAATATTACGAGTGGCTCTTCTCCCACAAGCGCGACTGACGAAATCGCGGCAAGATCAGCCGCTAAAAAATCATTTTTTGGTGAAAGGCTTTCTTTTTCGTCACACAGCTCATTCATTGGCTGAATTAATAGGCGACAAGCTAGCGCGTCGTCGTTTATGAAAAACACTCTCCTCCACTGTGGCGCCCACTCCTCTTGCTGCTATCCCTGCCAATCCGGCTCGACTAGCGGCAAGGAGCCAAGGAGCGCGACGTTTGGTTTAAAATGAATTTTAAGATAAAAATCATAATTCTTACTCTTGCGGCTTTTTTTGTGGCTGGTCCGGTTTTTCTCGCCTCCGCTGGCGTGGAGAAGGCATCAGCGAAACCCAACATCCTTTTTGCGATAGCGGACGATTGGTCGTTTGGCCACGCGGGAGTTTACGGCTGCAAATGGGTCAAGACGCCGGGCATGGATCGCGTGGCCCGCGACGGCATCCTTTTCACGCAGGCCTATACGCCAAACGGCAAATGTTCTCCCTCACGCGCGAGTGTTGTTACCGGTCGCAATCCCTGGCAACTGAAAGAGGCGGGTAACCACTGGTCGGTGTTTCCACCGGAGTTCAAGTCCTACCAAGAGGCCTTGGGTGAACATGGGTATTTTGTCGGATTGACCGGTAAAGGCTGGGGCCCCGGTATCGCCAAGAATGCCGCCGGCCAGGATCGTGAGATGACTGGCAAGCCCTTTGATAAAAAGAAACTTCCTGCCAAGCCGACCAAAAGCATATCGGCGGCCAATTACGCGGGAAATTTCGATGATTTTCTGGATGCCGTTCCCAAGGGCCAGCCCTGGTCGTTCTGGTATGGCGGCCACGAGCCGCATCGCGGCTACGAATATGGATCCGGCGTGGCCAAGGGCGGCAAGAAGACCTCCGATATCGATCGCGTGCCCGCATGTTGGCCAGATACCGAGGAAGTCCGCAACGACATGCTCGATTACGCGTTGGAGGTGGAAAATTTTGATCTGCATTTGAGCCGCATGCTGGCAGACTTGGAAAAGCGCGGACTGCTCGAGAACACAATCGTGGTGGTGACCTCTGACAACGGCATGCCGTTTCCGCATTGCAAAGGATATGCATACAACAATTCCGACCACCTGCCACTGGCCATCATGTGGCCTCAGGGCATCGCCAAGCCGGGTAGGGTGGTGGATGATTATGTGAGCTTCATTGATTTTGCCCCTACCTTCCTCGAGGTTGCCGGCATTGAACAAATCAAGAGCGGCATGGCAGCGATCACGGGCCGCAGCCTAACGGAGATTTTCAAGTCGGACAAATCCGGCCGCGTCATTCCTGAGCGGGACCATGTTCTCATCGGCAAGGAACGAAACGATGTCGGTCGTCCGAATGACGAAGGGTATCCGATCCGCGGTATTGTCAAAGACGAGATGCTGTATTTGCACAACTTCGAGATAGACCGCTGGCCCGCAGGCGTGGTGGAGACAGGCTACAAGGATACGGATGACAGCCCGACCAAGACGGCCGTGCTCGCAACGGAGAGTAAGCCCAAGGACAATCACTACTTTGCTGCCTCCTTCGGGAAACTGCCTGCCGACCAGTTGTTTGATCTCAAAAGTGATCCAGATTGCATGAAGAACCTTGCCTCAACGGTTTCGTTTGCCGCCTTGAAAACGCAACTTTTCGATGAGCTGAAACAACAGGAAGATCCGCGCCTGTTGGGCAACGGTGAGATTTACGACAAATATCCCTATGGCAATGAATCCAAGCGAAACTTCTACGACCGGATCATGCGCGGCGAGAAGATAGAGGCGACTAAAGAAGAATGACACTACCCAAAACGAAAAAATCGATTATGAACCCCATCAAGAAACACTTCTCGCTTCTCGCGGCCATCCTCGGATTGCTGCCAGTCTCATCGCCAGCCGCTGAATCGTCGCCGCAAGCGGACACGAAACCCAACATCATTTTCATCCTCCTCGATGACGCGGGAGTCGGCGACATATCGGCCTATGGTTGCCAATACGGCCTCACGCCCAACATCGACCGGCTTGCGGCGGAGGGAATGAAATTCAGCAGCGCCTACAGCGGCAGCGCTGTTTGTGCGCCATCGCGTTGTGTACTCATGACTGGCCAGCACACGGGACACGCGCTGCGCCGCTCCAACCAAAGTAAGGTCGGCCTGCTCTCCCTACCAGCCGAACAACCAACCGTGGCCCGATTGCTAAAGAAGGCGGGTTATGCGACCGGCGGTTTCGGCAAATGGGGGTTAGGCAATCCCGGCACGACTGGTGTGCCGGAGAATTTGGGCTTTGATGTGTTCTTCGGTTACTACGACCAAGTGCATGC
>CAMDOJ010000086.1 GCA_945903555.1 Chthoniobacter flavus | reverse complement strand
CTCACGGCCTTTGTGGTCTCTTCGTTCTTTGGTGGTGTGGCCGGAGCGCTCTTCGCTCACCAGTTGCAATTCATTAATCCCGGTTCCTTCGACATCGTCAAATCCACGGAAATCCTCGTGATGGTTTACCTCGGCGGCATCGGTTCGCTAGGCGGATCTGTGCTGGGTGCGACGGTTTTTACCATCCTCGTACAGGTACTCCAGCCGCTTGGCACGTGGCGGATGGACATTCTGCCGTTGGTTCTCGTTTTGCTTATGCTCTTCCGTCCGCGCGGCATTATGGGCTTGCGCGAGTTCGCTTGGTTCGTGCCACGGCGCGAATTTCCAAAAAAGGAGGAGGAAAAATGACCGACGAGCCTCTGCTCGTGATGCGGAATGTCACGCAACGCTTCGGTGGTCTTTGCGCTCTGTCGGATGCATCCTTCGCCGTCCGGTCCGGTCACGCTCACGGCATCATCGGCCCCAATGGCGCCGGCAAGACAACAGCATTCAACGTTATCACGGGCATCTATGCTCCCACCCAAGGCGATATTGTTTTTCGCGGACAATCCATCGCTGGGCAGCGTCCGAGCCACATTGCGCGCAATGGCATCGGGCGCACGTTTCAGAATATACGGCTCTTTCGGAATCTCTCCGTCTTGGACAATGTCCGAATCGCCCGAGACGCTCGCTCCGCCTACCTATGGCCTTCCGCACTTGTGCAACTCCCATCGGCGCGACGCGCTGAAAAAGAAAACATCCGCGTGTGTGCCGAGTTGCTCAAACAATTTGGCCTCGGTGATGTGATGCACGAGCAGGCAGGCGGATTGCCGTATGGTTCCCAGCGCCGTTTGGAAATCGTCCGCGCCATGGCGCTCCAGCCCACGCTCCTCCTTCTCGACGAGCCAGCTGCGGGAATGAATTCCGCCGAGACACTGAAGCTCGTTGAATTCCTCCGCTGGGTGAGAGATCACTTTTCCATTACGATGCTTCTTATCGAGCATCACATGCAACTCGTCATGGGGCTATGCGACCGCATCACGGTGCTCGATTTCGGAGCCACCATCGCGGAGGGAACTCCAGAGGAGGTGCGATCGAACCCCAAAGTCATAGACGCCTACCTCGGAAAGGAGACGGATTATGAGTGAGATCATGCTCAAAGTGGAAAATCTCGTCATCCGCTATGGTGAAATCCGAGCGGTGAAGGGGATTAGTTTTGAGCTGCAGCGCGGAGAAATCCTCGCCCTCATCGGTGCCAATGGTGCTGGCAAAACCACAACACTCAGGGGGCTCTCCGGCATGCTCCCGTATGAAGGATCGGTCGAACTGGAGGGGCGTTCATTTAAAGGCCTATCTGTCGATCGCATCGTGCACCTCGGCATGGCCCATGTGCCTGAAGGCCGTGGAATCTTTGGGGGGCTTACCGTGATGGAAAATCTTCGCCTCGGAGCCTGGGTGCGCCGTGATGCCGCCGCGCGCAACCGTGATTTGGAGTGGGTGTTGGGAGTTTTTCCGCGCCTCCGCGAGCGCCTCGACCAGCTTGCAGGTACGCTAAGTGGCGGTGAGCAGCAGATGCTCTCCGTAGCGAGAGCGATCATGAGCGAGGCTAGGTTGTTCCTCCTCGACGAGCCTTCGATGGGGCTTGCTCCCAAGTTGGTGATGGAAATTTTTTCGGTCCTGAGGGAGCTGAACAAGCGTGGAGCGACCATTCTTCTCGTTGAGCAAAATGCCAATCTCGCCCTCCGCCTTGCCGACCGAGCTTGCCTGCTCGAAACGGGCAGTATCGTTCTCGAAGGCCCCGCCGCCGATCTTCTCTCCAACTCGCGAGTCCGCGAAGCCTACCTCGGCGCCTGATCGCCGCAGCGCGCCCCGCATCTCCGAGAAACAGGGACGGCGATGCCTGAAGTCAAGGGCCCCGACGGCGCGGCGCCCCTACCAATTGACACGAAGGGTGCTGCCGCACCAAGGCGCGAAGCGCCCCCCTTTTTCGAGGGTAGGGACGGCGCGCCGCCGCCGTCCGACTCCCTGCGGCGAAGCGCGCCCCCATCTCCGAGAAACAGCGACGGCGTCGCCTGAAGTCAGGGGCCCCGACGGCGCGGCGCCCCTACCAATTGACACGAAGGGTGCTGCCGCACCAAGGCGTGAAGCGTCCCCCTTTTTTTGAGGGTAGGGACGGCGCGCCGCCGCCGTCCGACTCCCTGCGGCGAAGGCTGATCCCATTTTCCCGATCGGTAATAATTGACGGGTATTTTCCAGATTCGCTATGTTTTTTCCCGATCGGTAAAAAAATATGGCGAAAATGTGATATTGGTACATAGTCATGCCATGACATCCAAGGTCTTTGGTCAACTCATACGCGAGCGCCGAAAAAAATTGGGAATGAACCAAGCCGATCTCGCCCTAGTTTCTGGAACGGGACTTCGATTCATCAGCGATCTCGAAAACGGCAAGGATTCCTGTCAAACGGGTCTAGCTTTCAGGGTGTTGGCCAGTTTGGGATTGATAACCACGATTGAACCCAAGGAAAGATAAATGGCAGAGCGTACACTGATTGTATTTCTGGGAACGCAGCTCGTCGGTCATCTCAAGCAAGATGACGACGGCGCAGTCCAGTTTGAGTATGCGGATTCTTGGTTAAATCTGCCACAGGCCCGGCCGCTCTCGGCATCCTTGCCGCTTCAGTCGGGCAAATTCCGCCGCAACAAAACTAGGCCGTTTTTTGCGGGCCTTTTGCCAGAAGAGGAAATCCGGCGTGTGGTGGCTGGCGCTTTCGGCGTGAGCGCAGCAAATGACTTCGCTCTTCTGGAAAAGATCGGAGCTGAATGTGCTGGGGCGGTGAGTCTTCGACCCGCTGGCGATGCTCCCCGCGATGCCAACCCCTCCTACCGTGAAATCGACATCCGCGAATTATCGCAAAAATTGCAATCCCTGCCGCAGAATCCGTTGCTCGCAGGTCAGGCCGGAATCCGCCTTTCTTTGGCCGGTGCGCAAGGCAAGCTCGCCTTGAGGATCGATGCGGGGCGATTCCTTCTCCCGCTCGAGGGCTCGCCGAGCACGCATATACTCAAACCCGAAAACCCGCGATTCCTCGACCTAGTCGAAAATGAATTTTTCTGCATGACATTGGCCCGCCGAATCGGCCTCGAAGTCGCGCGTGTCGAAATCCAGTCGATAGACGGGATCCGCTATCTCCAGATCGAGCGCTTCGACCGACGGCTTGGTAAAGATTCCCGCATCGAACGCATCCACCAAGAAGACTTCTGCCAGGCACTCGGAGTCGTCCCCGAGCTCAAATACGAGCAGGAGGGCGGCCCCAATCTCAAGCAGTGCTTCGACCTTCTGCGTGACGTCTGCTCCACACCCGGGCCAGATATCCTTCGTCTCTTTGATGCGGTGGTTTTCAATGTGCTGATCGGCAACTGCGACGCTCATGCCAAAAACTTCACCTTCTTGCGTGATGGTGGCATCGTGCGCCTCGCCCCGTTATACGATCTAGTTGCCACATCCGCCTATCCCTCCCTAGCCCGTGAGATGGCCATGAAAATCGGAGGGGAGCGGAACCTCGCAAGCCTTTCCGCAAAAAATTGGCATCGTTTTTTCGATCAAGCTGGGATTGGCCAAGCCTCGGCCCGCCAGCGAATGATCTCGTTGTGCTCACAAGTTCTTGATGCCCTAGAAAAGCTCGATCGCGAAGACTCCCCCGGAGCAAATATAGTCGTCCCTCTCGTGCGGCAAGCCTGCGCGCGATTGCAGACGCTTCGTTGATAAAAAATCCTGTCCCCCATGATGGCGTCGCCTAAAGTCAAGGGCCCCGACGGCGCGGCGCCCCTACCAATTGACACGAAGGGTTGCTGCCGCACCAAGGCGCGAAGCGCCCCTTTTTTCGAGGGTAGGGACGGCGCGCCGCCGCCGTCCGACTCCCTGCGGCGAAGCGCGCCCCCATCTCCGAGAAGCGGCGATGGCGTTGCTTGAAGTCAAGGGCCCCGACGGCGCGGCGCCCCTACCAATTGACACGAAGGGTTGCTGCCGCACCAAGGCGCGAAGCGCTCCTTTTTTCGAGGGTAGGGACGGCGCGCCGCCGCCGTCCGACTTCCTGCGGCGAAGCGCGCCCCCATCTCCGAGAAGCGGCGATGGCGTTGCTTGAAGTCAAGGGCCCCGACGGCGCGGCGCCGCCGTCCAATTGACACGAAGGGTTGCTGCCGCACCAAGGCGCGAAGCGTCCCCTTTTTTTCGAGGGTAGGGACGGCGCGCTCTCCGAGGCGTAGGCTACGAGTCGTCGTCTGCCGCCGTCCGAATCGAATACCTTCCGCTGCGAACCCGTCTACCAGTCGAGCGAGCGCAGATGGGCTAGGTTGCATTTTCCACCTTTCGTCGGGTGTGGCGAAGAAAATCCAGACGAACAGGAATCTTTCGCGTTTGCTGAGGCTGGGGGATTTTTTCAGAAATCTTTCGATGCTCTGCCTATTATGACTTCTAGAAACGAATGGCTCATAGAGATCCTAATCAATCCTGCGGGATTCGAAGTTATTAGAAGATTGATGCGCGTAGGCTAGGTAATGGAGTGCCCTAATCCATTCCGGACAATCGCAGGAATGTGGAATATTGTTGTCCGCGGCTAAACTATGGGCTTAAATTCCCTACCAATTGCGCGATAAAAATCCGCAAACAATTCCATTTCAACGTCCTCATAGCTCAAGTGGATAGAGCAGGGCTCTCCTAAAGCTCAGATGGTGGTTCGACTCCACCTGGGGACAATTTTTTTGGATGCCGGACGTGGGCTGTTTTTTAAAATTTGGTTGGGGACTTAACTATTGAAACTCGAGATCTCGGATAGGCGGTTTGGCGGTTATATTTTTGACTGTGATGGCACGATTGCGGATACGATGCCACTGCACTTCGTGGCTTGGACTAAGGCGATGAAGGATTTGGGGGGTGTGTTTCCGGAAGATTTTTTTTACAGCCTTGGCGGAACTCCCGCGACCGTGATCGTGGGGATGCTCAATGAGAAGTATGGGTTGTCCATGGATCCGACTCAAACCGTGCGTTGCAAAGAGGATTACTATTTGCAAATGATTCCGGAGGTGAAGCCGATCGAACCTGTGCTGGCGATTGCTCGTAAAATGCATGGCCTCGTGCCGTTGTCCATCGCCTCGGGTGGCCATCGGGAAATTGTGATGGCTACGCTGCGTGCGCTTGGGATCGAGTCGCTTTTCACGGCGATTGTTTGTGCGGAGGATTACGTGAATGGAAAGCCGTCTCCCGATCCCTTTTTGAAAGCGGCCGTTCTGATGGGAGTTGCTCCCGATGAGTGCGTGGTTTTTGAGGATACGGCGATTGGGATCGAGGCGGCGAAGGCGGCGGGGATGGATTGGGTGCTGGTGCCCTCGCTCGCGGAGCACGTCCGCCCGCTACCAGAGAAAATAATCAACTTACCGACTTGACCTGAGCTCCAGGTTCGGGATTGTCAATGCGGACTCTTAATGATGCTTGTTTACGTTAAAAATGGTTGCCCTTGGTGTGTGGACGCTTTGTCTTGGCTGAAAGCGCATGGGATCGAGCATAAGGCGGTGGATGTGTATTCCGATCCCGCGGGTTTTGATCGGATGCGCCAAATCTCAGGCCAGAGCAAGGCGCCGACCTTGGAGATGCCGGATGGAGCTGTACTCGCAGATTTTGATGTCGGGCAACTGGAGAAGTTTTTGAGCCACCGCACCGTATGATTTTTGAACTCCTTTTTGTCGCTGGCACTGGCGTGCTTGCGACTGCGCTCCGAAACTATGGGCACCCGGTGTTGTTTCGTTTGGGGACGTTCGGTCTTGTGGTGACCTCCTTCCTCGCGGGTTGGTTGCTGGGGGGCAGTCTTCTGCTTGGCGGTGTCTTTGCGTCCACTTGGTTCCTGATGCCCTGGGTGGAAATCCTGACGAGTGTTCGCAAGATGCGCTTGCCGCTGAAGAGGTCACTGGAAAAGTGTCCCCCTCCGCCGCACAGTCGCTTCCCTGCTTTCGAGGAGCTTTCGGATGAGATGGAGGCGACCGGATTTGAGTATGTTGAGGATGTGGATTGGAAGCACGATGGGGCGCGCCACTTTTACCGCCTGTTCCACAATCCGCAGAAAAGAACAACAGGGGCGATCTGCTTGGTCGAGCAAGATCAGTATGCGTTCTTCTATTCCACGTTTTCTTCGCGTGCCAGTGATGGGCGGCAGTTCCTGACTTGGAATTATCCGTTTTCCCAAACCATGCATTTTCTTCCGGGGACGCATCTGAACCGCGTGGAGAATGATTTTGATATTGAGGAATTGGAGGCTTCGCATCAGGCGTTTCTTTCGATGCAAGAATTGCAGGGGCACGATCTCGCGGAGTTGCAGTCGGAGTCCCTGCGCGAGCAAACCGAGCGCGATTTGCACGAGCTCCTCGAGCACAATATCGCGCGAGGCATACTGAAGCGCGATGGGGCGGAAATGACCCGCTACTCGGTCCGCGGGATGTTTTTTCTTTGGACCCAATTTCTCCGCGAATTTGTGCGGTTTTCCTAAGCCTCGATTTTTAAAGCGGAGTCCCGCGAAGGGTCAAAATCCGGCGGATCGTTTCTTCGATGAGGTTATTTGGGCAACTTGCGCCGGCGGTGATGCCGACAATGAGTTCCGGTTGATCCGGGAGCCAATTAGCTGAGGTGATTTCACGCTTGGTGTGGATATCGAAATGGCGGAGTTCTTTTTCCGATGTGAGGCAGTCCGCATTTCGGATGAACCAGGTTGGCAATTTTTGAATGCCGATTTCGACGAGGTGAGTCGTGTTGGAGCTATTGTAACCACCGACGACGATCAGGAGGTCGAGCGGTTCGCTGAGGAGGTGGAATAGCGAGTCCTGGCGGTCCTGAGTGGCTCCGCAGATGGTATCGAAGTAGCGGAAGTTGGCGCCGTCGCCTTGGTCACGTTCCGAGATGGCGCTGCGAAGATGGGCCTGGATGGCCTCGGTCTCGCTACGGAGCATGGTCGTCTGGTTCGCGACGCCGATGCGTTTGAGGTGGAGGAGGGGATCAAAGTGCTCGCTGGTCTTGCCAGCAAAGCGCTGGAGGAAGGCGGCTGGGTCGCCGCCGTGGAGAACGTAGTCTGCGACGGCGCGCGTTTCCTCCATATCGAGTACGATGAGGTATTGGCCTTGCCCATCTGCGCCCAGGGCTCGGGATGCGGTGGCCCTTGTTTCCTCATGCTCCGCCTTTCCGTGAATGATTGATGTCACGCCTTCGGAGGCATTTTGACGAACGCGTTTCCAGACGCTCATCACATCGCCACAGGTGGTGTCCACAATCTGACAGCCGATTTCCTTCACATGGGCAATGAGCGAGGCCTCGGCGCCAAATGCGGGAACGATCACGACATCCTCGGGCTTCAGGACGGCTAGGTCCTCTGGTTTTGGGTGGTGTGGGAGGCAGTGTATACCCAAGGCCTCAATCTGGGCGTTGACATCTGGGTTGTGGATGATTTCGCCAAGGAGATAAATGTTTCTATCGGAAAAAACCTTGCCCGCCGCGTAAGCGAGGTCGATCGCCCTTTCCACGCCGTAGCAA
>CAMDOJ010000085.1 GCA_945903555.1 Chthoniobacter flavus | reverse complement strand
TCTGGGCCTACTTCTGTCAGATTAGCGACTCAACGACCAGTTACGGAAGCTACTCGGGAGCTGTTCCCAACGAAAAAATCACTTGGGGCAAACTGGGTTCTGAAACGCCTAAGTATGTCATCGAATCCGATGCCACGATTGTAGCACCGTTGATTTTTGCTAAGGTTCTCGGTTGGTAGAATTAAATTTAATTACAACCGAGCGCCGTGGCTGGTGGGAGGTAGATCAACCGAAGGTTGGCCCCGAAGGGGAGAGACAATCGAACGAAGTGAGAAAGACTGCCGAAGGCAGCCCGCAGGGTGTAGCGACGCGAAATCAATCGGGAGAGAGCGAGTCAAAGAACACAGAGAAAAATCTGGGTAGGGTCGGCTCGCCGAGCAGATCGAAACCGCAGACTCATAGCGCCGAATATGTTAATCAAGAAAGCACCCCTCGCGAGAAGCCCTGGAATCACCGACCCTCTGCCATTCGCACCTCCTAAGAGTTCGGATGTTACAAAGCAATGATCTCGTTTCCCGCACTCGTGCTTCCAATTCTGCAGCACCCATCCGAATTGTCCCTTTTTTATTGCCTTGATAGTTAAATTAGAATTTTGTGTGACCAAACAACGTTAGGCGTTGCAGCACACTTTTCACAATGAGACAGATCATAATTATTCTGTTCGTTTCCTTTTCGTGGACATGCTTTGCATTGGACATCACGACACGCGCGGGCACGACCTACAGGAATTGCGAAGTCACCAAAGTTGACCCAGACACTCTCATAGTCATGCACACCGATGGAGTAGCCAAGATCCAATTTGAAGACATACCAAAGTCACTGCTAACTCAATATCACTTCGATCCAGCTAAAGTCGCAGCATACCGCAAGACCGTTGAGGACGCGAAAGCCGCGTCGGCAGCCAAGTTTGCAGAACAACAAAAGGAAATTGCGTTAATTCGCGCCAAGGCCCAGCAACAGGAAGAAGAACGGCAACAATGGGCTTTGGCCCAGAGACAAAGGCAGGCTGAAGCCGCAGCGGAACTCAGAAAGGCGCAGCGAGCACAGAGCGGCTTCACAATTTCCCCCGCAAAGCAAGATGGACTCAGAATTGAGCACGAGAGTTTCGGAAAGCTCCTGTCAGAAGCGAAGACCAAAGCAACGAATCTGAATTACAATGAAGAACGCACAAATGCGCTGATTTCAAGTGTTCCCGCTGCCGGAATATTGACTCTGCACATCGAACGGTCAACTATAGGAGCAGCAAATACCGAATATTTCACAGTGATAATATTTGACCGAACCGGCAAAGAGATTCTTAGGAGAGTTGGAGGCAGCAGTATCGCCGAGGTTCCGAACTCTAATGGTAAGTGGTGGAACCTTATGGTCATTAGACTTCCAGCAATATCCGAGATGCCGATTAAAATACGTGTTGTAACGTGTTGTAGATACCCTGTCTAATAAGGCATCTGAGTTCAATGCAGAATAGAATGCGCAACCCCGCAACGCCTAACCATGCGCTGCAGCGAACGGGCGCGGCTGTCACGGCCCCCTGCTTCCTGCCTCCGCCTTTCCCCGCCGCTCAGGGTACGCGCCAGCCGCGCCCGTCGCTGAGCTTGGGGTCGTTCGGCAGAAAAATTCCCTCATACCACCGCTCATTAATAATAGCCATGCGCATGTTGACCCAAACAATGTTTTTTCTTTCACTCTGTGCAACCGCCTCAGCACAGGTTGTCAACGACCAAATTCTTCAAGAGATTAAGGTAACTTCAGGTCGGACCTATGCCATGATGCAATTCAACAGGCCTGCGGTCCAAGTATGGCTCCCACGCTTAATCAATAGCGCCTATGCCACACAGACATTCTCCAAGCCGAAGCTTGTAGATATTAAGGGACAAGCCGTCGAATACGAATTTGAGCGAGGTCTATACGACCACGACAAGTGAGAGGACAAGATTCGAGTTGACCCCAAGGGTGAGCCAACACGTGTGATTGGCACAATCCATGTCCGCTACCCAGTGTGTCTGAGAGAACCTGGCAGCGATGAGTCGAAGGAGAAGCTCACTGCACCCGCTACGTTTGTGAAGCTTCCCATGGTATTTGTTGAGGAGTGGAGGGAGATCGAGATATCTTACGATCTGCCGATTCAACCGAAACTAGCGGATACAGATATCGGCAAGGATCATCCGTTGCCAAAGGTCGTTACCAACACCCCGGGAGGCAAGGTTAAGGTATCAGTAAAGAAGTAGCACAGGATGCATGTCTCGCACGCAACAATAAAGCTAAACTTATCAATCGATTCTAATCAACAAGAAGCCGAACAAGCCGCGCCGTGACAACCCCTACCAGCTGCCTTGTTTCGATCATCTTTCGTAACTACAACATCAACCCCGTAATCGATGTGCGCTCCCGCTGGTAGGGGTGCATGCGCTTTGACGTTCGCAAGAAAATATCCCGCTTGACATGGATGCCTTGTAGGCATACACAAAACACGTGATTTTCGACTGGGATCCAGAGAAGAATGAAAAAATCAAGAGGGAGCGAGGGATTTCTTTTGAGGAAATAGCGCTTCTACTCGGCGCCGGAAGCGTCTGGGCAATCACAAAACACTGGAATGCAAAAAAATATCCCAATCAAAGGATTTTTCTCATTCCCATTGATGGACGCATTATCGCCGTTCCTTTTGTCCAAAATAAGGATCTGTTTTTTCTCAAGACCGCTTTCCCCTCAAGAAAGATGACAAAACTCTACAAAGAGGGCCAAAAATGAAACCAACAACTGAAGCAGAAGAAAAGGAAATTGCAGATGCGCTTGAAAGCGGAGTGATCGAGATTGAGAAACCATCCCGCAAGCTACTGTCTGATTTGAAGCGTGCATCAGAGAATACCTTCAAAAAGGATCGAAGGATCAACGTGCGCTTGAGCAGCCATGATTTAATTGGCATTCAGAGAAAAGCACTCAAGAAAGGGCTTCCCTACCAAGCGCTGATTTCCGGTTTGATCCACCAGTATGTAGAAGGAGACCTCCTTGAAAAAACATAATGCGAACGTTTAAGGGTGTAGCGGAGGCGAGACACGAGCCTTACGACTGCACCCGATCAGGGCCGTTGACTTGATTTACCCGTGCATTGTTGGCTCGCGTCATGCCTCCCGCATTCGCTTCGCGAAGATGCTGAGCGACACGAACCAGGCTCAGTGAGTGAACAACGGTGTCTGCAAAAAGAATTCCGAAAAAACTTCAAACTTCATTCTTAAAACTTAAAACTCTCCCGCATGCACATCCACGACATTCTCCAACCCGGCAAGCCGACCGTATCCTTCGAGTTCTTTCCACCAAAGACGGCCGAGGCACAAGAGAATCTCTTCACCACCATATTGGACCTAGAAACCATCCAGCCGGCGTTTGTTAGCGTGACCTATGGAGCAGGCGGCTCGACACGTGAACTCACCCACGATCTCGTCCTCAGGCTCAAAAAACAAACATCCCTGAACCCGATTCCTCATCTTACCTGTGTGGGACACACGGAAGCCGAGATTCAAGTTATCTTGGAGCGTTACGCCGCGGCCGGTGTGAGTAATATCCTTGCACTCCGCGGCGATCCACCACGGGATCAAGCCGACTACGACCACGCTCGCGATACTTTCCCACAAGCCGTCGACTTAGTCCGCTTCATCAAGAAATTCACAGGCCACCCTGATCTCCGTGGGTTTGGAATCGGCGTTGCTGGGTTTCCTGAAGGTCATCCCTCAACGCCCAATCGCCTGCTTGAAATGGACTATCTGAAGGCGAAGGTAGACGCTGGCGCAGATTACATCTGCACGCAGCTCTTTTTCGAAAACCGAGATTTCTACGACTTTCGTGAACGCTGCGATCTAGCTGGAATCCACATTCCCATCGTGGCCGGCATCATGCCGGTGACCAGCCTCTCGTCGATGAAGCGAATGGCCGAACTCGCTGGTGGTGCGCGCTACCCCGCCCGCTTGCTTAAGGCCCTTCAACGTGCTGGTGACTCGCCAGAAGCCGTTCGCCAAATCGGCCTCCATTATGCTACCGAGCAATGCGCCGACCTTTTGGACAACAAGGTCTCTGGCATTCACCTCTACACACTCAATCAATCTACAGCCACGCGCGAGATCTGCCAAAGATTGGGAGTAACTAAATAAAAAATCTCCATCAGCGAGGTTCAGTAAAGAAAAGTAAAACCGAACCATTCACCCGCAGCGCTATATTCTAATAGGCTCAGCGGGTTTATTTGTTTTTTGATGATGTGTTTTATGGGCCCTGTGATAGGGCGAAGCCGAGCGCCATTAAAGGCAACCCCTGCACTTCACCCCAACTCGATACGTGATTTCCAGTTTTACTTTTCCTAGTTTCCGCCTTTGATGACACCTTCGCTTTTCCATCATGTTTAATTGGATCCTTAAGAAAATCATCGGCTCAAAAAACCAACGCGAGTTGCGTCGGATGTTGCCGATCGTAAAACAAATCAACGAAATTGAGGTGGGCCTCCAATCCTTGTCTGATGAAGCTCTGCGTGAGAAGACCCTTGAGTGGAAGGAGCGCTTGTCGAAGATCGCGGATCTGGACGTTCTAGCCACCGAGTTGGACGCGATCCTTCCTGAAGCATTCGCCGTGGTAAAGAACGGAGCTCGCCGCCTGAATGGACAGGAGCTCATTGTTTGTGATCATCCTCTCCCGTGGAACATGATCCACTTCGACGTGCAGCTGATTGGAGGCATGGTGCTCCACCGAGGTCATATCGCGGAGATGGCCACTGGCGAGGGAAAGACGCTCGTTGGCACACTAGCTGTCTACCTCAATGCCCTCACTGGTCGCGGAGTTCACGTGGTCACGGTCAACGACTATCTCGCCCGACGCGATGCGGAATGGATGGGCCATCTCTACCAATTTCTCGGTCTCTCGGTTGGGATCATTGAAAACGACCAAAGCCCCGATTTTCGCCGTACCCAATACCAGTGCGATATCACTTACGGAACCAATAGCGAATTCGGGTTCGATTACCTTCGTGACAATGGAATGGCCAGCAGTCGCGAGCAACAAGTCCAACGAGGTCACTATTTCGCCATCGTGGACGAAGTGGATTCCATCCTCATCGACGAGGCCCGCACGCCGCTCATCATTAGTGGTCCCGCGACGGTATCCACCCATCAATACGACCGATTCAAGCCGCTCATCGAGCAACTCGTGCGAAAGCAGAATATGCTTTGCAACCGCTTGGCCACAGACGCGCGAGAGCTAATGGAATCCGGTAAGTCCACGGAAGCGGGGCGCACTCTATTCAAACTCAAATTTGGCCAACCCCGCAACAAACCCCTCCTACGCCTCCTCGAGGATACCGAGATGCGAAAGGCGATGGACAAGGCGGAACTCGAGTTTTACAAAGACACGGACGGCAAGGCCGCCCTCGTGGCCCTCAAGGAGGAACTCTACTTCACCATCGAAGAGCGCCAACACGAAGCCGATCTCACGGAAATGGGGCGCACTTATCTCAACCCGGACGACATCAATGCCTTTGTATTGCCTGATCTTCTTACGGAATATGCTGACATTGAAAATGATAAATCGATCAGTCAATCCGAAAAAACGGCCAAAAAAGCGGCCTGCCAGCAACACTGCGACGCGCAATCTGAACGCATTCATAATATAACGCAACTCCTTAAAGCTTATTGTCTTTATGAAAAAGATGTTGAGTATGTAGTGGAAGAAAACAAGGTCATGATCGTGGATACCTTTACGGGCCGCAAAATGCCGGGCCGCCGCTGGAGTGATGGGCTCCATCAGGCCGTCGAGGCTAAGGAAGGAGTTCAAATCGACCGCGAAACCCAAACACTCGCGACGATCACGATCCAAAACTACTTCCGCCTCTATCAAAAACTCGCCGGCATGACAGGGACAGCCGAAACCGAAGTCAACGAGTTCCATGACATTTACAGGCTGGATGTCAACGTGATACCAACCAATCGCCCGATTAAGCGCTTGGATGAAAATGATCGCATTTACAAAACCCGCCGCGAGAAATACAACGCCGCCGTCGAGGCCATCAAAGAGGCCCACGGTCGAGGTCAGCCTGTTCTTGTGGGAACAGCCAGCGTCGAGGCCAGTGAACTTATGAGCCGCATGCTCAAACTGCAGAAGATCCCCCACTCTGTTCTGAATGCCAAATTCCACATCCAGGAAGCCGACATCGTCTCCCGCGCCGGTCTCCGTGGATCTGTTACGATCTCGACCAACATGGCCGGTCGAGGAACTGATATCAAACTCGGTGAGGGAGTGGCGGATCTCGGTGGGCTCTTTGTTATCGCCACCGAACGTCATGAATCCCGCCGTATTGATCGCCAGCTCCGTGGCCGTTGCGCTCGGCAAGGTGATCCTGGGCGTTCGCGTTTTTACGTCAGCTTCGAGGATGACTTGATGCGCAACTTTGGGGCCAGCGACCGAATGACGAAAATCATGGAAACCTTCGGCCTCAAGGAGGGGGAGGAATTGGAGCATCCGTGGCTCAATCGCAGCGTGGAAACAGCCCAGAAGCGGGTCGAGCAACGCAATTATATGATGCGAAAACGCACCCTGGAATTTGACGACGTCATGAACCAACAGCGCGAAGTCGTTTACGGCTATCGTAACGAAGTCATGGATTCCGAGAACCCGAGAGAACTCATTATTGAAGTCATCAATGAGATTGTTCCAAAAAAAGCAGCCCAGTTTTTGGAGGAGGCTGAAGGAAACGAGCCTGATGGCGAAGGACTCCTGCAATGGATCAATACCACATTCCCGCTTGGCCTGAGTAGCGAGAGGGCGGCCTTTGCAACGCGCACAGTTGAGGAAAATGGACAGTTCCTTGTGGAGACCATCTGCGACTCCTACCAGCGCAAGGTCGCTTTGGAACATCAGGATGCCGTTCGCGGCCTTGAGCGGTATGTGATTTTGAATGCGGTTGATCGTCTCTGGCAGGAGCATCTCTACGCCATGGATGGACTTCGAGAAGCAGTGTATCTCCGTTCCTTTGGTCAAAAAGATCCCCTTGTGGAATACAAGAATGACGCCTACGTCATGTTTGTCGATCTCATGGATACCATCAAAGGAGAGGTTCTCATCAACCTCTTCCGCAGTACGACCAATCTTCAGGCTTTCGAGCATATGCTGTCTAGCATGCCGCAGATGCTCTCCCGCCCTGAGTTCGCTCTTAACCCCGAGGCAGCCTCAGGTTCTTCCCTGCCCGAAGTGGCCCCCCCCACCCTTCGACTAGAGCTCCCACTCAAGCGAGAGCTACCTAAAGCCGGACGCAATGACCCCTGCCCTTGCGGTAGCGGTAAAAAGTTCAAATCTTGCTGCGGTCGTTTGGCGTGATCGAATCAGGCCATTGGCCCATTGAAATTGGACTTTGCAGCGGAAAAGGGGGGCATGGTCGTCTCGGCCGTGTGGAGACTGGTCTACTTTCTCGCACCCCTGACCATCGGAACCAAAGGAGCAGACCGCAGGCGGTGCCTCCGACTCGGAGAGTCTACGAATCGGAGAGACGCGCTCTGACCCTCTCCTAAAATCGAAAAGCAAGCGGCTTTTGGTAT
>CAMDOJ010000084.1 GCA_945903555.1 Chthoniobacter flavus | reverse complement strand
CAGTTCATCAAAACTCTTCACCACCTTGATGCAGGAGTATTCAGGCGGAAAGGCAGGTAAAGAAAGGCAGGACATAAACGGAGCGAAACACTGGAAACTTCGCAAGAGGAGAAAAAAATATCTTATCGAAAATTAACGCGATTTCACGGGAGAGCTTACTGGTTGCTCGGCGGTCGCCTTTAAAAAACAAAAATGGTCTGTAGGATCTCAAAGATTTGTCTGCGCCAGTCGATTCATTCCGCGATTTATTTCGTTAATAAAAAGATAAGAACACAAATGGTGGTGGGTATCGCCGCTGCCAGAAATAGTTTCACCGCATCCACGCCGTTTGTGCCGAAATAGGATTGGAGTATCGATTGACCAGCGGGGTTCGGCGCATTGGCAATCACCGTCAGGCCACCGCCCGCGACAGCTCCGGCCATAACCGCGTATTTGGCTGCATCGCTGAATCCGGGAACGAGCGAGGCCAGATAAGTGATCGACGCATTATCGTTGAATGCGGTGAGGATCGTTGAGCCCAGGAGCAGTTGGACTGGATTTAAGCTCGTGAGTACGGGTTCGATCCACCACTGCTGGCAGCTTCCATGAATAACAAGACCAGCTAAGAAAAAACCAACAAGCACAGGGCCTCGAAGGTTGATCGGATCTTGATTTCTTTCTGTCGCGGCAACGAACGCGAGAAAAAACATAAAAACCAAAACCACGATTGCGGCATAGTGCGCAGTCAAAACAATCAAGGCGATCAGGGCCAAATGAGTGAGGACAATCGAGGCAGGAACGTTTGTTTTCGGACGAACCAGAGACTGGCCACTTTCCCTAAGCGCGAGCAACTCTCTGCGAAATATAAAAAATGCCAACGCATTCGAGATGAGAATCGAGAGAACAGCCTTCCAGCCAAAATGCGTGAGCATGTGGAGGCTATCCCATTTCCAATGAGTGGCCACCATCACGACAGGAGGAGCCGCAAAGTGTGTGAGCGTACCGCCTACAGATATGTTGACGAATAACAGGCCCAACGTTGTGTAGCGAAGCGCCATGGAGGGCTGTAGTTTGAAGAACTTTTCCACCAAAATCAGGGCGCAGATCGTCATCGCCGCAGGTTCTGTAATAAACGAGCCCAACATTGGTCCAACGGTGAGGATGGATAGCCACCAAGCTGCTGGTGTTTTTTTTCCCAAGCAGGCCACCATTTTTAGCGCTCCTTCGGCAAAGTATAAAACTGGGCGTGAGCTAGCGACGGCCATGATGACAACCACAAAGACCGGCTCCGTGTAGTTAATGCCATTGATGTAATGAAAGAATGTATCTGGGCCCTTCATCAAGGCGACAGAGATCGCTAGCGGGATCAACCAGATTCCAAAGACCGCTTCCACCTCGCCGAGAAAATGAAAAACCACCTCGCGGAATTTTTTACGCTCAATCTCACGCTGGAGGACGGGATCTGGCGCGGTTGATTTCTCAAGCTTTCGGACGAGAACCTCATGCTCGTGTTCGCACCTGTGCGAAATCGTCCGGAACTTCGCGGCAAGAAAGGTATGCCCGATAGCTGCCAAAAAAATCGCCGTGGCAATGGCATTGAAGGGATCCGCTTTGATACGTCCAAGTAACTTCGGGGCAAGTCCCGCGATGGAGGAATCGTTGTATTGCGCCACAGGTATTGGAAAGGCAGCGACGGCGCTAGAATCCCCTGTGGATGCGAGTGCGGTCGCCGACAGCATCATCAGACAAAAAACGAAAAACTTGGGAGCTAGGTGCCTTCGAGAAGATTTTAATCCAACCATACTTGTCCGTGCTTTATCAGAGCGTGCATCCGCTGCCAATGGTTTGAAAGCGATCATATCCATACCGCTTTCCAGTTTTCAAATTCCGAAGGACGTAGACGATGGCGGACGATGTTCCCAAGATGAAGGCCGTTTAATTCCATTTCGATGGTGACCACGAATTTTGTTCGCTCAGGCTCGGGGAGTTTTTCAGCAGCAACTTGATTCGAAAAAGCCAACGCCCCGCTTTTTGACATCGTTTTTTGAACGATTTCACGAACAGTTTCCGAGATGCTGGAGCGATATTTGAGGCGAAACGGATCCGGTGTCCCTAGAGATTGCCGGACCGCCGAATACCGTGCGCATGAGCGGCGGTAAGCAAAATCAAAAACGTCGCGCAGGTATTCAAAACGATTGAGCTCATATATCCCGAGCAAGCCTCCAATGTAATCCTTCTGATCCACATCTATAAAAGAGAGCGGGCAGAGATTTCTGCGGATGAGCGGAATGTTGGCAGCCAGTCGTGAGACACGCTTGTTCACATCCTCGAAGGGTTGGAGATAGGGCAAGTGCACCATCACAAAAAAGGCTTGTTCAAAGGGATCCTGGATTGCTTGGGCTTTTTGTAAAATGATGTCGAAATTCTCCTCGATCATTTGAGGTGCCGCCAAAGGATGGAAAACGGTGCCACTAATACCAACTGGACGCGAGCGTATGAGCCCACAGGACGCAGGATTGGGCAAGAGGTTATCCGAAAGCAAAGCATGGATGTTGCAAATCGTGTGGCGATTGAAACCAATGACATCCGCTTCCTCCGAGAGCATCTCGATAGCGGCTTTGTGATTGAGAATCATCTGCGTTTCCTCCGGTGGCTTCCCTTCAGCTCCTTCGCCGCATTCGATAAGGTGCTGGGTCTCGAGAAGTGAGTACGTATTGCCTTCAAGTCGGCTGGAATTCCAAGAAAGATCGATCAGCAAACGATTCAGGAATTGACGCACATACGTGCCAGGTGGGAGTTCCTCAAAACTCACTTGCCCTAGACGCGCCAAATCGCTCCTCATCGAACTTGGAAGATAAAATGTCTTGTTCGGATGGTAGGCGTCTAAAAAGGCCCCTCGATAGCCAACGGGTGCTCGTTGTGCTAATGGTCTTAGGATCGAATCTCGAATGCGATCAGCTTCCGTCGAAAGCCACTCGTTGCCGCGTGAAACCAATGGAGTGTCCTCTTTGAGGCTTTTGATGGATTCCAAAAATAAATAGCGGCGCGCCCGCGCAACACCTTTCGCTTCTAGGCGTCCTTCGGATACGAGGTGCTCCAAGTGACGCTGAAGCGTCCGTTTGGGTGTGCTAAGCGCCGGAGACTCCAATAAATCGCGGATCGCCGCCCCATTTGGGAATAAGCGGACAATATCTAATATGACGCTTAATTGATATTTTGAGATTTTAAGTGGCATGAAATTTAATTTATGTGGCGCAATAAAGGGGTTTATTTTGCTTATGTGTGAGAATATTGGCGCGATAAATGAAAAAAGCAACTTTTTTTGCAGAAATCACAAAACTAAATCCCAAATGGATTCAGCCTAAATTGGTTTGGGGGTAGCAACGGGGATTGTGAAAACGATCCTGTTACTTTGATTTTTTTGGTGGGGCTATGGCCAAGAAATTCCTCACGCGTTTGATCTCTGGAAGGTGAAGTGTCGTTCCAGCCCAGAATCCGCTGGAGCTTCCGCCATCGAGGTTCAGCGCAGTGGTTGGTTTCCATGTGCCAAAAACGTCAGGCAGAGAAAGTATTTGTGCGGCATCCGCAAGGGTGACCGATGTGATATAGACAAGGGCGACCTTTCCCTTTGGGCCAGTCGCGACCGCCGTACGGCGGGCGTTGCGTGTGGCATTCAATCCGGCAACAGGGGATCCCTTTTCCACTAGCATGGGGCCGCACTGAAGAGCCTGAGCGGGTGGGGGAGCTTTTGCGGAAAATTGTCCAGAACGAATGATCGCGATAGAGCCGGTAGATCGGACAGTCAAAATGCCGCTCAGTAGTTTTGCTTTCTCGAAAGAATGTTGGGTCTTGCCATCCACGACCACCAAGCCCACCGGCTTGAAGTCCGAGTGGAAATACGCACCATTGACTCCAGCAATGGCGTTGGATTTTGAGAGAACGCTATCGAGAGTAGCCGTTCCCGGACTAGGGCTATCGATGACACGAAGTGTGTGTTGCTTTTCATCGAATGTGGCGCAGGTGACACGGGCGAGAAGCGATCCATTGCGGAACTGAGTCTCGAAAATGCTCACGCCTGGTGCGGGTGTGCCTAGGAGCTTTGTCTCATGGGTCACCCACTCGGCCTGCGAATGGGCGGCAATAGCCATCCATGCGCAGGCCGTTATGAGAATCTGCTGGCGCACTTATTCTTTCGAAGATTTGCTCAACTTGGTGAGGACGCTCAAGTCCTCTAAAGTTGATGTATCTCCGGTGATGGTTTCGCCAGCGGCGATCTGCTTCAGGAGGCGGCGCATGATTTTGCCGCTGCGTGTTTTTGGAAGGGCCTCGGCAAAGCGAATTTCATCGGGTTTCGCAATGGGTCCGATGACTTGGGCAACGTGGCGGCGGATTTTTTCTGCCAATTCCTTGGATGAAGTCTGGCCTTCTCGCAGCACAACAAAAGCGACAACGCCTTGGCCCTTGATTTCATCGGGGCGGCCGACAACGGCGGCCTCGGCGACGGAATCATGGCCAACGATCGCGCTTTCGACCTCCGCCGTTCCGAGTCGGTGGCCGGCGACATTGAGCACATCGTCAATGCGGCCGACGATCCAGAAGTAGCCATCCTTGTCGCGGCGGGCACCATCACCAGTGAAGTAGCAACCTTTGACCTCGGTCCAGTATTGTTTCTTGTAGCGGGGCTTGTCGCCGTGGATCGAGCGCAACATGGCGGGCCATGGTTTGCGGATGACGAGTTTGCCGGATTCATTGGGACCGACTTCTTTGCCTTTGTCATCGACAATGGCGGCATCAATGCCAAAGAACGGCAGTGTGGCCGTGCCGGGCTTGAGCGGGGTCGCGCCAGGGAGCGGAGAAATCATAATCGAACCGGTCTCGGTTTGCCACCAAGTGTCCACGATTGGGCAGCGTTCGGCACCGATCTTTTTGTGATACCACATCCATGCCTCGGGATTGATTGGTTCGCCAACACTTCCCAGAAGCCTCAAGGAGGAGAGATCGTGTTTCGCAGGCCACTCGTCCCCCCACTTCATAAATGCACGGATCGCGGTCGGAGCTGTGTAAAGAATCGTAACGCCGAGTTCTTCGATGATTTTCCAAAAGCGGTCGGGCTCAGGCCAGTTCGGAGCACCTTCGTAGAGGACGCAAGTGGCTCCATTTGCGAGCGGGCCGTAAACGAGATAGCTGTGACCGGTGATCCATCCAACGTCGGCGGTGCACCAGTAAATATCTTCTTCGCGAAGGTCAAAAATGTACTTGCTCGTTGCGGCGGTGCCGGTGAGGTATCCGCCAGTAGTATGGAGGATTCCTTTTGGTTTTCCTGTGGAACCGCTCGTGTAGAGGATGAAAAGGGGATGCTCGCTATCCACGGGAACGGCGGGGCATTTCGCATCGACGAATTCCGCTTCGCTGTGCCACCAAACATCGCGGCCCTTCTCGATGTGAATATCTAGGCTGGTGCGGCGCGCCACGATCACTCGGCGGACTTGGGAGTCGTCCTTCAGGGCGGAGTCCACATTTTGCTTGAGCGAGACGATCTGGCCTCGGCGATATCCACCATCGGCTGTGACCACGATCTTCGCTCCACTATCAGCGAGGCGATCCTTGATGCTGTCGCTGCTGAATCCGCCAAAGACAACGCAATGAACCGCTCCGATGCGGGCGCAGGCCAACATGGCGATGACTGCTTCGGGAATCAGCGGCATGTAAATTAAAA
Organism: Chthoniobacter flavus; assembly: GCA_945903555.1. Lineage (GTDB taxonomy): Bacteria > Verrucomicrobiota > Verrucomicrobiia > Chthoniobacterales > Terrimicrobiaceae > UBA967. The sequence goes on along the minus strand of CAMDOJ010000084.1, from coordinate 2,218 downwards.
CGCGATCACCTTTTTTGACTTCGTTCCGCTTGAGGATATTTGCGAAAACGCAGACCTCGCGGTGGAGTTGCTGGAAGGTGAGTGTGCGGCGCTCGCCGGGTTCGCCCTCCCAGATGATCGCCGCTTTATTGCGGCGCGGGCCGACGAGATGACGATCAAGGCAATTTTCGGAGGCGTTGAGTTGTCCGCCTACAAACCACTTTGCAAAGGGTGGCTTCCAATCCAGAACCTGATTCCATTTTTTCTGCCAAAGAAGCTCGGAGGCCTCGCTGGCCCAAAACTTTTCGGGATTCTTGAGAGATTGGGCGTGAAGTTTTTTGTAATCTTCCAAGCTCTTCACTGCCGCGTTTTTTGAAAACGATTTAGAGGGTTTGAAGATGCGGTTTTCTGTGGCGATGCATTCAGTTTTTTTGGACATAAGGGAGAAAGTTGACTATTCCCAGATTTTTGTCTGACTGGCAATCAGTTCTCGCAAAAAAGGAGTCTTGCCAACTGCGATGGGATCGGGGCAATGCTCTCCTGTGTTTCAGGTGATATTTAACAAAATCAGCGCATCCGAAATGGCGGCGCTGCCGAAAGATCTTCAACTCGATTTGCTATCTGAATTTCAATTTCTCCCGGGAGATTTGGAATCGCTGGATAGCGAGCACTTTGGCCGGGTCTCGCGTGAGGGGCGTTCGCTTCTGCGATACCGAGCGAAGGATTACCGGATTTATTTTGAGCGTCATGCCGAGGGATTGCTTGTTCACCGCGTGCTGCACAAAAATACGATCCGGGATTTTTTGTTCCGTTCCAACCTGCCGCTTGACGAAGAGGATAGCGGGCTCTCCAAAACCAATGATTTCTGGAAACTCATCCATGAAGCCGAGGAGACGCGCGCGTGAGTGTTTTCGCCACTGAAGCCGAACGTTGTCATGAGTTTCCGGTTGTTGAGAGTGGAATATTCTTGGCTCATGCCGGCGTGACGATTTTGCCTCGGCGTGCGGCGGATGCCATGAGCGCACATGTTCAGGCGAGTTGCCGCCATCACCAAGAGTTTGGCGATGTGCTTCGCGATGTCGCTCAGACGCGCGCCGTTTGCGCCAATCTGATAGGCGCGGATGCGAGTGAGGTGGCTTTGTTGGGGCCGACCTCGCTTGGGTTGAGTCTTTTTGCGAATGGCTTGAATTGGGTGCCTGGGGACGAGTTGCTTTATTACGGGGACGATTACCCAGCGAATGTTTATCCTTGGATGGCGCTTCAAGATAGGGGCGTTGTGATCCGTTCGCTTCGCCCTGACGTTGCGGGGGGAATCACGCCGGAATTGGTAGAGGCGGCGATCACTTCGCGGACCAGACTCGTTGCGCTGGCATCGTGTCACTTCTTGAGCGGTCGGCGTATTGATGTCGATGCCATCGGTCGGATGTTGCAGGCGAGGGGAGTGCTGTTTTCGCTTGATGCCATTCAGACTGTCGGGGCCGCTCCGATCAGCGTGAAGCATGTCGATTTTCTGAGTGCGGATGCCCATAAATGGATGCTCGGGCCTTTGTCGATCGGGATTGTTTATGTGGCTAAGCGAAACTTTGAAATCTGTCGGCCCACATTGCTGGGCGCTTGGAATGTGAAATCCCCCGACTTTGTGGCACAGGATAAAATTGTTTTTGAGGAAACAGCGAGGCGATATGAACCCGGTGTGCTCAACATCGCCGGCATGTATGGAATGAAGGCTAGTCTGGAAATGCTTTTAGAAATCGGGATCGATCGCGTGCAGGCTTCCATCCTCGATTGCAGAGATTTTTTAGAATCCTGCCTGATTGAAATGGGCTTCGAATTCTTTTCTCCGCTTGCCGATGATCCACTCCGTTCGGGGATCCTGACAGCGAGGCATCCAGTAACGGAAAGCGCTCGATTATTTGCGGCGCTGGAGTCGGCGAATATCACGGCGTCGCTTCGTTCCAACCGCGCAGGGGAAAAGTGGATTCGATTCAGCCCCCATTTTTACAACACCAGATCTGAAATGAGCCGCGTTGCGGATGTGCTCGAGGAACAGGTGAGCAAGAGCAGATAAAGCTGGATTCAAGCGCCATTGGGCGATGCCGGCGGGGCGCTCCAGACGTGTAGAACGGGATTCGAGTGTTCGTATCCCAGAAGACTCCATGTCCCCGTCTCCAAATGGAAAAACCGGGCACCTTCGGGCTCCATACCCAGCCATCGCGCTGTTAGCACTCGGAGGCAGTGG
>CAMDOJ010000083.1 GCA_945903555.1 Chthoniobacter flavus | reverse complement strand
GGCCGAAATTTTCAGTTCGCGCATCATCTCGTTCTCTTTGATTTGCCTTCCGATCCAGAGTTGCTGGAACAACGCATTGGCCGCCTAGATCGCATCGGGCAGACATCGACCATTCACATCCATGTGCCCTACGAGGAGGGAAGTGGCGGAGAGGTGCTCGCGCGATGGTATCATGAAGGTCTCGATGCCTTTCAAAAAAATCTCCATGGCGCGGGCGAGATTTGCGCGATTTTCAAAAGTGAAATTCAAAAACAGGTATCTGCATTCGATTCGGCGAAGTTGGAGAAACTGATTGCCAAATCCGTTGCTGAAAAAAAGAAAATCACCAAGCACCTCCAGCGAGGCCATGATCGTCTGTTGGAGCTGAATTCTTGCTGTACGGAGGTTGCGGTTCCTGTGATTCAGGCCATTCAAAGGCAAGATGCGGATCTCGAATTCGAATCCTTTTTCATCCGCATGCTCGATCATCTGGGGGTGGTTGTGGAGGAACTCGGTTTGCGTTCCTATTTGCTGAAAAGCGGAGCCTCGCAAGTCGCGTCCCTGCCAGGCCTCACTCCTGATGGGCTCATGCTCACATTCGATCGCGCGAGGGCACTTTCCCGCGAGGATATCGGATTTCTCACGCCCGATCATCCCTTGGTCCGCGCGGCACTCGATGCGCTGTTGGGTTGCGAGACCGGTAATAGCGTTTTTGGAATTTGGAAAAGCGACGAACCTAACGCCGTTTTTCTGGAGGTGCATTCCATCGTGGAGTGTGTTGCTCCGCCAGCCTTGCATGTCGACCGGTTCCTGCCTGCTACGCCGCTGCGGATCGTTGTCGATCAGGGCAGCAAAGACTGCAGCGACCTCGAGGATTTTCGTTCAGCCAAGCTCGAGCGCGGAGATGTGTTCACGCTCCTCGATACGCCGGTATTCCGAAAGAAGCATCTCCCGTCGATGTTGTCCAAAGCAGCCGCCTTTGCAGAAAAGCAAAAGGGCGTCATTGTGGAGTCAGCGCAAAAAATGGTCTCCGAACAAATCGATCGTGAAATCGCACGCCTTGAGGATTTGAGGTTGATTAATAGTCATGTCCGTCCCGCCGAGATCGAGGCATTAAAAAGCCTGAAGTTGGCGTTGATGGAATCTCTAGCTGGAGCCACCCTGCGGGCCGATGCGCTCAAGCTTGTTCTAAGGGTGAGCGGAGGTCCGAGTTGAAATATTTCGCAACCATCGCGTTCCTAGTGCATTATTTTCAATCATGAGCGTTCCTCAAAATACGATTGCGATCATTTACGATTACGATCAAACCCTTTCGCCCTTCTACATGCAGGAGGAGGCATTGTTCCCAGTCTTTGGCATCAATGCCGCCCATTTTTGGCAGCGCTGTGGGGACTTGGTTCAAAAGCAAGGATTTGACAGCGAGTTGGCATACATGAAGGTGTTGTTGGATTGCCTCGAGATCGATCGTCCAACGAATGCCTATCTCAGGGAACTCGGCGCCCGTCTCACTTTTTACAAGGGCCTTCCGGAGATGTTTGATGAATTTCAAAAAACATTACTCAGTCCCGAGCATGTGGCTCATGGGATAACGGTCGAACACTACATTGTGTCTTCGGGATTGAAGACGCTCATTGAAGGAAGCCGATTGGCACCCTATGTCCGTAAAATCTTCGGTTGCGAGTATGCTGTGGATGAGCGAGACCGCATCACATTCCCCAAGCGCGTGATCAGCCACACGCAGAAGACGCAGTTTCTCTTCCGAATCAACAAGGGGATGCTGGAAATGGACCAGGATGTGAACGACCACATGGACAATGATCTCCGCCCAGTGCCTTTTCAAAACATGATTTATGTGGGTGATGGTCCGACAGATGTTCCGTGTTTTACACTCATGCGCCGCAATGGAGGGCAGGCGATCGCTGTCTATAATCCAGATGATGCCACGAGGGTGAGTTTCAAAAAATGCTACCAACTCTCGACCCATGCAGATCGGGTTAAAAACATCGCGCCCTCCGATTTTCGAAGCGGAAGCCACCTCCGCTTGCTCCTAGAGGAAATGGTGGTCGAAATCGGCAACAAGATCGTCCAGCGTCGTCGCGACGATATGGAAGCTGGCACCGTCAAGGCGCCTAAGCACTGAGGCGTTGAACGTGACGCTTTCCGCCGTCGCCATATCCCAGAAACCAGTGCCCTATTGTAGCAATCAGAGGACTCCGAGCCAAATTCGCACCTGAAGTCAGAGGCCCCGACGGCGCGGCGCCCCTACCAATTGACACGAAGGGTGCTGCCGCACCATGGCGCGAAGCGCCCCATGTACCCCCGAGGGTAGGGACGGCGCGCCGCCGCGGTCCGACTCTCTTTCGGCGAAGCCGACCCGATCCCCGAGAAACGGCGACGTGGTCGCCTGAAGTCAGGGGCCCCGACGGCGCGGCGCCCCTACCAATTGAAACGAAGGGTGCTGCCGCACCATGGCGCGAAGCGCTCCTCGTTCCGCGAGGGTAGGGACGGCGCGCCGCCGCCGTCCGACTCTCCTCTCGGCAAAGCCGCGGCCCTTTTAAATTTAAATGTTCGGTTCGCCAGCAGTGTGGCGGATGTCTTTGAGTGAAACCGCGAAGATCGTGTCCTCGGCGATATTCTTGGCTTGATCGCCGATTCTTTCGAGGCAGCGCGCAATAAAGATGAGCTCGAGAAATCCACGAATGGAGTCGGGGTTCTGGGGCATCTTCTCGGTGAGGTATTCGGCAAATTCCCGATTGAGTTGATCGAGTTCCTTGTCTCGACTTCTAATGGTCTGAGCGAGCTCGATGTTCCCATCCGCATAGGCTTTGATGGCGTCATTGAACATCGAGGAGGCGTAGCGGAACAGTGGCTCTATCTCGGCGGTCTCCGAGAGCACTTGGAGAGCAGTTAGCTTACGAGCGCGGCGAGCGATACCCACAGACTGGTCGGCTACGCGCTCAAGATTGACGCTGGTTTTCATCGCGCCAATCACATTGCGGAGGTCCGAGGCAAAGGGATGGAACCGGAGCATGATCTCGATGCCTTGGTTGTCGACTTGAATCTCGAGCAAATCGATTTCCTCATCGTCGGCGATGACGGTGTTGCAGAAGTCCTCATCACGATCAAAGAGACCTTTACGGGAGTTTTCGATACTGCGGGACGATAGGCTCGACATCATAAGGACATCCTTTCTGAGATTATCAAGGGCGGATTCAAAACTACTCAAGATGTGGCGGGCGGCTTCTTCGGGCATAGCGTTGGATATTACATTGGGAGGCTTTGATTAATCAATCGAATCGTCTGTTTTTTTTGGAATTTATGGTGATGTCGAAATACGGCATTTTTTCGTGCACGGGAAAATGAGGGAACAGCTCGACAATGAGGTCTAGCAGGCTCGCGTATCGGATCGAGAAATGGGGGCGATTCCTTATTTCGTGCGCCAGATTCTCTATTGAACTACCCGCCCTGCGGATATAAACTTTTTTCTTCATAATGAAAATCCAACGTGCACTGATCTCGGTCTCCGATAAGACCGGCATCGTCGAATTCGCAACGCAACTAGCCGCATTCGGCGTCGAAATCCTATCCACCGGAGGCACCGCCAAGGCCCTTCAGGCCGCCGGCATTCCGAATGTGGAAGTCTCGAACTTCACTGGGTCCCCCGAAATTCTTGAGGGTAGGGTGAAAACCCTCCATCCCAAAATCCATGGCGGGTTGCTCTATCTGAGGGGGAATCACGAGCATGAGGAGCAGGCAAAAGCCCACGGCATCCGCCCGATTGATTTGGTCGTTGTGAATCTCTACCCATTTGAAGCCACGATTGCGAAGGAAGACGTGACCTTACCCGAGGCTATCGAGCAGATCGATATTGGCGGTCCATCGATGATTCGAAGCGCTTCAAAAAACTATCAGTCCGTGTGCGTTGTCACTGATCCATTGGATTACCCTGCCGTGTTGGAGGATATGAAAGAAGAGTCGGGCGGCACCACGCGAACGCTCCGCGAGAGGCTCGCGATCAAGGCATTTGCGACCACTTCAGCCTATGATTCGGCTATCTCTTCGTTTCTGAACCGGGAGCAGGAGACATGCAGTCGCTTTCGCTTGGAGTTGCCATTGGAAATGCGACTTCGTTACGGCGAGAATCCCCACCAACAAGCTGAACTTTATGGAGATTTTGAATCCTATTTTGAAAAGCTTCACGGAAAGGAACTCTCCTATAACAATATTCTTGATATCAATGCCGCTGGAAATCTGATGGCGGAATTCAGTAAGCCCACAGTCGCCATCCTCAAGCACACGAACCCTTGCGGCGTGGGCACCGATCCGGATCTTCGCGAGGCTTGGGAAAAAGCCTTTACCACGGACAAGCAAGCTCCCTTTGGTGGCATCATTATTTGCAATCGCCCCGTTACACTTTCGCTCGCCAAGGCCATTTGCGAGATTTTTAGCGAGGTCATTATCGCGCCGGAATTCGATACCGATGCGCGTTCACTTCTCCAGAAAAAGAAAAACCTTCGACTCATGCGGACGCTCAAGGCGTTCCCCCAATCCGGACGAGATATCCGAAGCGTGATTGGCGGCCTGCTTGTGCAGGATTCCGATAACTCCGAGATGCCCGAACTTGAGCACAACGTCGTGACCGCACGTCCTCCTACGAAGGCGGAGATCGAGGCCATGGAGTTCGGTTGGAAGGTGGTGAAGCATGTCAAATCGAATGCTATCGTCTACGCGGGCACCGACCGCACGCTTGGTATTGGTGCTGGGCAGATGTCCCGAGTGGACTCTTCTCGTATCGCCGTCTGGAAGGCGCAGGAGGCGGGGCTCTCGCTTAAGGGCAGCGTTGTTTGCAGTGACGCCTTTTTCCCGTTTGCTGACGGACTGATCGCGGCGGCTGAAGCGGGCGCGACGGCGGCGATCCAGCCGGGGGGATCCGTGCGTGACCCGGAGGTCATCCAAGCTGCGAATGATAAAGGAGTGGCGATGGTCTTCACGGGCAAACGTCACTTCCGCCACTAACCAAGCTTTGGAAAATCCGCCAAGACTCGAACCTTGCCCGCTGGCCATTGTGACATGCGGGCCGGCGTTCGAGTCCATTGATGGCGTGCGCCGGTTGACAAATTTTGCCACCGGTGAGATCGGCGCGATACTCAGCGCCGAGCTAAAAGAACGCGGTTACGATGTGATCTGCTTCCGAGGGGAGGGGAGCACCGCTGCTGCGCCTACGGGCGTTAAGTTGAAGTCCTTCTCGACGAACGATTCTTTAGCGCAGGCATTGAGGACCCTCCCATGCCAACCGGACTTGATTTTCCATGCGGCTGCTCTTTGTGATTTTAAGATTGTGGCTATGGAGGGTGGGGACTCGAAAGAGAAAATCTCCAGCCGATCGGGAGGCATCACCATCCATCTTCAACCCGCCAGCAAAATTCTACCCGAGCTTCGCGAGTGGTTTCCTCAAGCCCTTGTTGTAGGTTGGAAATATGAGCTCGATGGTCAGCGCTCGGATGCCATCGAACGTGGTGCTAGACAGCTCGGAGAAACCGGCTCGGACGTCTGTGTTGTGAATGGGAAAGCATACGGCGAAGGGTTCGGAATCCTTCAAAGGGACTTGTCACTCAGGCACTGCGGAGACAAAAAATCCTTGGCTTTGGCGTTGATGGAAATCTTCGGCCAAAAATGAGAATCCGCCGAGCGAGCGGTAGGGTGAAGTAGGCGAGTCAGGATCTTAGGCTTTCTCCGGGAGTCGGAGAATATTCGGAATCACCAGAGTCTTGTAGTAATCCGAAGCGAGTCGACTCACGAATGAGGAAAGACTGTTCACGTATTTCAAACAGAGCAATTCTTCCAAAAGGGCCTGCTTTTGACCAGCGTCAACATGGCCTTCTTTTGCAAGCCAGTCGCAAAGCGTGCTGATAAGCTCATCACTCGGATTACGGGTGGCATTTTCAATTTTAACCCAGCCTGGGGTAGAAATAAATCCATACGATCCCATGGCTTCTTGGGAAAGGCCTAAGGAAACACGCAGGTCGCGAAGACGTTTGTTTAAGAGTTTTAGGCGCATAATAAAATAGTCTTAGCCTCGGAGAGAAGTTTAGTAAACCTTCTTTTTTTTGAGGTTAGGGGATCGCCCTAAATATCAACCCATTGGATATGAGTGAAAAAAAAGAAAAGACAGGGCGATGAGCAAACTTCCTCTTTGGCGGGTTTTTTTAGATTGAATTGGGGCCGCAGAATCGGACTCTGGCAGGTATGGATGAACCGATTTTATTTCAAACGATCAGCATGGAGCGAGTTTGGGGGGGGCGTCGACTTGAGAATCTGGCGGGCAAGGTATTGCCTCCAGGGGTTCCAATCGGCGAGCTCTGGGAGGTGGTCGATCGCAAGGATGCACAGAGTATTGTCAGTGGCGGGGCGCTCAAGGGAGTGAGCCTGCATGAGCTTTGGACGAGCCATCGGACTGCGGTTTTCGGTGAAGCGTATTCCTCATCGACCGCGCCGCGATTTCCCCTTTTGGTCAAGTTGCTCGATGCGTGCGAAAAACTTTCAGTGCAAGTTCACCCCCCGGTCAATAAGGCTGCAAAGCTGGGCGGGGAGCCTAAGACCGAGGCCTGGTATTTTTTGGATTCTCTGCCCGGGGCCAGCATTTATGCGGGTCTCAAAAAGGGGGTGACCCGAGAGGCGTTCGAGGTGCTTCTTGAAAGCGGGAATGTGGAGTCAGCGCTTCACCAAGTGCCTGTTGCAACTGGGGAGAGCATTTTTATCCCGAGCGGACGTCTTCACGCTATCGGCGAGGGGAATGTGATCATCGAGGTGCAGCAGAATAGCGATACGACATATCGAGTTTTCGATTGGAATCGCGTGGGATTGGATGGACTTCCGCGGGCGTTGCATATCAAGGAATCGATGGACTCTATCGATTTCGAGGATTTCGAGCCTCGAGTCGAATCGGCTTCCGAGGGGCTCATTGCAAATTGTCCCTTTTTCCACATCGAAAAAGCCCGTATCTCCGAGCCTGCCGACCTTCGTCCATCAGGTCGATTCGTTCTTGCCGTCGTCGTCGAGGGAACCGTGACATGCTTGAATCAGAAAATGGAGAGGGGGCAATTTTTTCTCATTCCTGCGAGTGTGGATCAGGGGTGCGTGATTCCGATCGGGGAATCGGCATCGCTCTTAGTGTGCACGCTGCCGACTTGATCGCTCAAGGTGGGTGGTGTAGGCAGAAGCTGTCTTCTATGCATTCATAGCGAGGAATCTACGCAGTTTGGGGTGAGGCGAGCGGGCGGTAAAAATTGCTCAAGACTTGGCATTTTGGTGTTTACATAAAATGAGGTTGGGATAGCTTATGTGCCCTGTTCGAGCTCACGTGGCGGAACTGGCAGACGCGTGCGGCTCAGGACCGCATGGGGTAACCCTTGGAGGTTCGAATCCTCTCGTGAGCACTTCGGAAAGCCCTTTTTTATCGTGCACAGTATCCTATCCCAAACAGATCCTGAGTTTGTGAGATCGACATTCAGTTCGATCTCCAAGCGCTACGATTTTGCTAACCATTTGCTCAGCGGTGGGCTCGATTATTACTGGCGATTCCGGGTGGCGAGGAAGGTGGGTCGTCTTTCTCCCAGTCGCGTTTTGGATCTGGCTACAGGCAGTGGCGACCTCGCGATCGCTTTGAAGAAATCTTGCCCGATTGCTGCAGTGACGGCGGCGGATTTTTGCTTGCCGATGCTGAGTCAAGCGCGCAGGAAGGGAGTCGCTCGATTGGTGCAGGCGGATGCGCTGGCATTGCCCTTTGCGAATGCCTCATTCGATGTTGTGACTGTCGCCTTCGGCCTTCGCAATATGGCGTCTTGGCCTGGGGCGTTGCGAGAAATGGAGCGGGTTTTGCGGCCTGGGGGCACGCTGCTCATTCTCGATTTCTCTCTTCCGGAGTGGGAAACCTTTCGGAACATCTACCGATTCTATCTTCACCGGATTCTCCCGCGTATTGCTGGTTGGGCAACAAAGCGCCCGGCGGCCTATGAGTATCTTGGCGAATCCATTGAGTCGTTTCCATCCGG
>CAMDOJ010000082.1 GCA_945903555.1 Chthoniobacter flavus | reverse complement strand
GTCATCTCGCCGGGCGCACAAGCCTCCGGGATTTAATTTAACATAGGTCCGGGACTACACTCCGTTTAATCGCGAACACAGCAGGGCAAATTGTTTGCGGTCGAAACCGCGTAAATTTGTTAATTTGGAAAAGATCGATTCTCTAAAATCACCCCCAGAGATTCCTTCAGGGTTGCTGTTACCGAGGTCACAGCAGTGGTGATTTCTACTGATTCAAGCGTCCGCTCAAGGCTCGGAAAAGTCAAGGCTACCCACGCTGATTTTTTAAAGAAAAAAACCGCCTCGGAATGCCACCCCACCCGCGCTTCAAGCGACGGCTTCTTCGTAGAGATACTTTTGAAAGCCAGCGAAGACCGCTTTGATTTCTTCGGGCTTGCCGCCCAGGTCGGCCACGGCATCCGCAATGGAATCGTGATATTTTAGCCGCAACAACGGGTTGAGTTTGCTCTGCTCGAGTTCTTCCACCCCTTCGACGACATAATGCTGAAGCACAAAATCAAGTTGTGAAAAATGATGCGGAAGCTTTTCTTGGGATTTGATTGCCTAGCCGAGTTATTGAACGATTCCCAAAGTCTTAGGCCAAATTCTCTGTAAATTTTGATGACCTTATGAAAATTCTCCGCGTTCCCCGCGTCTCTGTGTGAGTCGTCGTTCATGGGTGGTTCACGCGGAGGCGCGGAGACGCGGAGGGTTGAGGAAAATGATGGAAAAGCTTTTCTTGGGATTTGTTTGCCAAGCCGAGTTATTGAACGAATCCCAAAGTCCGAGGCCAAATTCTCTGTAAATCTTGATGACCTTATGAAAATTCTCCGCGTTCCCCGCGCCTCTGTGTGAGTCGTCGTTCATGGTTGGTTCACGCGGAGGCGCGGAGACGCGGAGGGGGAGAGGTTGTTGACCACGCGTTGGAGCCCCTCTTTGAGTGTCGATGCTCCGAAGTTGATGAGTAGGCCGACCGGTAGCTTCATGAGTCGAAGATAGGTCAGGAGCTGTTTGCCGTGCACGGGGGATAATTTCTCCACGGATTTGAGTTCGATGATAACACATTCGTTCACAAGCAAGTCGATCCGCAACCCCTCCTCAAAATGCATTCCATCGTAATCGAAGGCTACAGCCTTCTGGCGTTCGACAACCAAACCGCGTCGCGCAAGGTCACGCGCCAACACGGCCTCATAGACGGACTCCAACAATCCCGGCCCCAGTTCGCGGTGGATTTTGATAGAGGCATCAATCACCGCACCAGTGATCCCATCCAACCCCTCCGCGTCCCCCGCGTCTCCGCGTGAGCCTCTGTCTTCGGATTCGTTCATGGGGCGCATAGGGCGTAGTAGCCGGTTTTCTTTCCCCCGATTTTCTCGACCATACCGGCATCCAACAACGGACGGAGCAAGCCCATTGCGCCTTGTCGGGATATTTGCATCGCCTCCCAGATTTGCGCCGGGGTCATGCGACCGTGATCCCGCAGGAGTTGCAGCAAACGCTCTTGATTGGGACGGAGCACCAATTTTTCCGGAGATTTGACCTCCAAGACCTGAACCCGCAGCCAGACATTTTCGAGGGTTTGCCGCACGCCCTCCGCGCAGTATTCAATCCAACCGCTGAGGTCCTCGCCAGTCTTCCGCACGGCGTCCAGCGCGGCGTAGTAGCAGGGGCGATCCTCCCAATAGTATTCATCGACGGAGAAAATGTGGTGGCTATCGAAACCACGCCGATAGAGTTCCCACAACGCCAGCGCGCGACCAGTCCGCCCGTTACCATCGGCAAAGGGATGAATGTCTTCAAACCGGTAGTGCAGGATGGCGGAACTCAGCACCGGAGAGAGTTTGGCCGCGTCCTTGTTCCACCAGTCGAGAAGCTCGAACATGAGGCCGGAGACATCCGCTGCCGCTGGTGGAAAATGGTTACCCACCCGCACGGCGATCATGCGATAACTCCCGGCGGTGCCTTGATCCATGACCTCGCCCGCCAGAATCCGATGCAACTCGAAGAGATCCTCGTGGCAAATCCTCTCCTTCATGGAGTGCTTCTCTACATACCGCAAACCGGCAAAATAATTGAGCACCTCCCGCCGGGAACGCACGTCCGAAGCGGCGATTTCACGCCCCTCTTCCAGAGCCTTCACCTGCTCCAGTGTCAGCGGATTGCCTTCGATCGCCGTGGAGGCATGCACATTGCGCGTTCTTGTATCCTTTTGGAGGGCAGGAATCCAAGAAACCTCGACAGCCGCCCCCTGAATCCGCTCGCGCAAGGCCGCAATGGTCTCCACCAGAGAAAGAAGGCGCGGCGTGATATTAAATTGAGGGATGTAGGACACGTGATAAGTCAAGCATAAGTCAACTTACAAGTCAAGCTGATCGTTTGGGCTCACGCGGAGGCGCGTGGGGCGCGGAGGGGGAAGAATCAAGCAGGTGTTTCTCCGCGTCCTCCGCGCCTCCGCGTGAGTTCTTTCGTTTCGTTCATCACAGTTCTCCGGTGAAGGCTTGGTGCAGCAGCGACTTCTTCAACGCCTCCAGCGCGGCGAACTTCCGCTCGTAGAGGCGGCCGAGGCGTTGGGTTTCTTTCGATAGGGCATTGAGCTTAACGACGATGGCTTTTTGTTCTGTGAGCGAAGGTGCTGGGATTGGATAGCTCTTCAATTTTGTGCCATTGATGTTCGCTTGGTTGACGCTCGAAATCACGACAGTCTTGCCGACCAGTTCAGGGCTGTTCGTGCGATTGAACAACACATCGTTGTGCTTGAGCAGATACTTTTTGATTTCCGCTTTGTCGTCCGTGTAAACGAAGTTTTTCCAATCAAGTCGCCCGTCTTGGATGTTGCCCATGCGCAGCACAGGTAGTTTCCCCTCCTTCTTCGACTTTGCAGAAGAACCGTATTCAACGTCATCGCATAGCTCTCCGAGCGTTTTCCATTTCCACTTCTTGCTCCGCAAGACGGATTGGAGGTGGCTTTCGAAGATGGCGCGGGCGTGTTGGAGGTTCTTTTCGGCGTTGGCTTTGGCGGTGGCGAAGCTCTCAAACGCTTCGTCCAGCAGGCCAGCGATCCGCTGCTGTTCGGCCAGCGGTGGGACGGGTAACTGAAAGTCGGTCAGCATCCCGACTTTGATGTATGGCATCGTGTTTCCAAGATTCTGCTTAGAAACTGTGTCCTTCAGTTTGCCGTCGAGAATGAGATACAAGAACCGTGGTGAAACTTCTGTGAAGTCCGAGAGGACGTAGGTGCGTTGGTAGGCTTCGAACTTGCCTTTGTAGTAGCTTACTTTGCCAACGTCGCCATTGCCAGCGATGAGCAGCGCTTCCGTATCGAACGAGTAGTTGTCGCTGAACGTGTGTTCGGCAGCGCAGGTGAAGAACGGAAACTCGCCGTCTGGATTGCCTTCGTTGACATCTTTCTTGCCCGTCCGAATCCGGCAAAGGTCGCCAAGATTCTTTGTCACCCAGCCTGATTTCATCTCACGCGGAGGCGCGGAGAGCGCGGAGGTCGGAGGATTAGATTCTCTCCGCGAACTCCGCGTCTCCGCGTGAACCTCTGTCTTCCCCATCTTCATAGCAGCGCCTTGATCTATTCAAAACCTCCGCGCACTCCGCGTCTCCGCGTGAGATCTCCTCCATTATCTCCGCTGGGCTGCGGTGCGCGATTTCCTCACCACCGTTGGGGTTCTTCACGGACAAATCAAACGTCTTCGGGTCAATGGCCGTCACGTCCACGCTCCAGCTTTTGGGCGAGTCGGCTTTGGTCGTTTGCAGCGCGATGAACTCGGCGAGGTCAGCGTCATTGAGCGGATTGGTCTTGCCCATGTTGCGGCCGGGGTCGAGTTGGTAGAACCACACACTTCGTGTGCTTTTTCCTTTTTTAAAAAACAGAACAACCGTCTTCACGCCCGCGCCGATGAATGTGCCGCCGGGGCAGTCGAGCACGGTGTGGAGGTTGCACTCTTCGAGGAGTTTTTGCCGCAGGCTGACGGAGGCGTTGTCGGTGTTCTAGAGGAAGGTGTTCTAGATGACGACCCCCGCGCGGCCTCCGGCCTTGAGGATTTTAATGAAGTGCTGGAGGAAGAGGAACGCGGTCTCGCCAGTGCGGATGGGGAAGTTTTGTTGCACTTCCTTGCGCTCTTTGCCGCCGAAGGGCGGATTGGCGACGATGATGTCGAAGCGGTCCTTTTCCTGCACGTCGGCGAGGTTCTCTGCGAGCGTGTTGGTGTGAATGATGTTAGGCGCTTCGATGCCGTGCAGGATCATGTTCATGATCGCGATCACGTAGGCGAGGGACTTCTTTTCCTTCCCGTAGAAAGTGCGCTCTTGCAGGGTGCGATCCTGGGCGGTGGTGCGCTGGGGGTTCTGGGCGCGGAGGTAATCGAAGGATTCGCAGAGGAAGCCAGCCGAACCGACGGCGGGATCGCAGATCGTCTCACCAAGCTGTGGCGCAGTCACAGCGACGATGGCTCGGATGAGGGGGCGTGGAGTGTAATACTCACCGCCGTTGCGCCCGGCGTTGCCCATATTTTTGATCTTGGCCTCGTAGAGATGCGAGAGTTCGTGCATTTGGGTCTGGGAGGCAAAGCGGAGTTCGTCGATATGGTCGATGATCTCACGAAGGTTGTAACCGCTCTGGATGCGGTTCTTTATCTCTCCGAAGATTTCGCCGATTTTGTATTCGATGGTATTCGGCTTATCGCTCGCCTTGGCCTTAAAGCCGTGGAGGTACGGAAAGAGCTTCTGGTTGACGAAATCGAGAAGATCGTCGCCGCCCAGCTCGGTGTTGTGGTCAATCTTGCCGTCCTTGCCCTTCGGCGCAGCCCACGATTCCCAGCGGTAGGGCTTGTCGAGGATGTGGGCAGCTCTTGCCCTCCAGTGCTGCCTCGGTGGCCTTGTCGTTCTCGAGGGCATCGAGGTATTTTAAAAACAGGAGCCAAGACGTCTGGTCCGTTTAGTCGAGCTCGCTGGTGCAGCCAGCGTCTTTCCAGAGAACGTCGTCGATGTTTTTGAAGGCTTGCTCAAACATAGTTTACAGATAATGCGCAGAAGGGGCGAGCAATGGCAGAACATTATTCGGGCTTTCATGCTCACGCCTCTCTTCCACAAATCAAACACGAGCGGCGGTGAATATTGTGTCATTGGGGTCTAACGATGTTTCCTTGCAGGAAGCTGAGAAATCGCGAAAATCAGGGGAAATGGATAAACAATTTCCGACACGTCCAAGCGTAGATCCGAACGCCTCGAGGGCCTATGCTATCGTGGCGAGTGATTTTAATCGGGATCTTGTTCAATCCTTAGCGGATCATGCTATGGCGGAGCTTATTTCCTTAGAGCCAGATGCCGTTGTGGATGTTTTTTGGGTGCCTGGTTCGTTTGAGATTCCTTTATTTGTGCAAGCGGCCGCGAAATCGCGGCGCTATGATGCCGTGATCGCCCTTGGCGTGATCCTGCAGGGGGAAACAGCCCATGCCACGCTTGTTGCCGAAGCGGTCACCAATTCCCTTTTAAATATCTCCCTCGAATTCGAACTTCCCGTGATTCATGAGGTTTTACTCGTGAATAACATGGAACAAGCTCAGGCCCGTTGCATGGGAACCGAGCACAACCGGGGAGTGGAAGCCGCAAATGCTGCGGTATCCGCCACACGCAATCTGTTAGTTTTTAATAAATAATATGGGTCTTCGACGCGACGCCCGCGAAGCAGCGGCACAATATCTTTACCAACGTGAAATGCAGGGGGACGAAAGCGATACCGCATTAACCGATTTCTATGACATGCGGGGACTGAGTCCGAGCGGTCGCCGTTTTTGCGATGCGCTTCTGCAAGGTTGGATGCGCCACCGCGAAAGTGTCGATGAGGCCATTCGAAAAAATGCCATCAACTTTGAATTTCACCGCCTCTCCGCCGTGGATCGCAATGTCCTCCGCGTCGCGACCTACGAGCTCCTGCATTGCCCAGACGTGCCTCCAGCCGTAGCCATAAACGAGGCGATTGAAATCGCTAAAAAGTTTAGCACAGGGGATTCGGGCAAGTTCGTCAACGGTGTGCTCGATAACATCCGCAAACAATCTCGCGCCAGCGTCAAACCTTCCGCCCAATAAAAAATGGCTGCGGGATTTTTTAAAAGCTTCCTCGCCAAGTTCACTGGTGCGCCGGTGGACTGGGATGAACTCGAGGAGTTGCTCATTCGGGCCGACCTAGGTGTCACAATGACGCGCCACATTTTGGAAGCTCTCCGCGCTCGTGGATGGGACGTCACTGGCGAAACCGCACTCGAGGTGACTCGCGAGGAGATACTCAAAATCCTCCCCCCTACCCCACCCGCGCCATCACCCTTGGTAGGCAAGCCGAATACCTTTCTCATCGTCGGAGTGAACGGAACCGGCAAAACAACATCTGCAGCGAAATTCGCGCATTGGGTGAAATCCCACCACCATTCCTGCCTCCTCGTGGCGGCGGACACCTTCCGTGCGGCAGCCATCGAGCAACTCTGCCGCTGGGGGGAACGACTCGGCATCGAGGTGCTGAAAAGCCAATATCAGGGTGACTCAGCGGCCCTCTGCTACGATGCGTGGAATAGCGCAAACCGCCGCAATATCGAGTTTCTCATTTGCGATACCGCAGGACGCCTCCACACGAAAAGCAACCTCATGCAGGAACTCGCCAAGGTCGCCCGCACGCTGAACAAGCACGACCCTGAT
Source organism: Chthoniobacter flavus (assembly GCA_945903555.1). Taxonomy (GTDB): domain Bacteria; phylum Verrucomicrobiota; class Verrucomicrobiia; order Chthoniobacterales; family Terrimicrobiaceae; genus UBA967. The sequence continues at coordinate 1,385 of CAMDOJ010000082.1, read as the reverse complement.
GCACCACAGGAAAAGTGGATCGTCCTCGATGCGACCACGGGATCTAATGCGCTGGTTCAGGCGACAGAATTCCACAAATCCATCGGGCTCACTGGTGTCATCCTCACCAAACTCGATGGGAGCGGCAAGGGCGGTATGGCCGTGGCCATTCAGCAGGAACTCGGTATTCCCACTCGCTTCATTGGCACCGGAGAAAAAGAAACCGATTTCGCCCCGTTCGACCGGGAGGCCTTCGTTAAACAGCTTCTTTGAATGGATCGGCGAGCCCATCGCCGCCATTTTCGGTCGCTGTTTCATGCAGACGACGAACCTGCAGAAGGGTGAGAATGTTGAGCCCAAAAAGGACAGCAAAATAAATACTATGGGAATGCCAATGGAATACCCCCGTCACAAGTTCAAAAGTGCCAATATAGTCCAGCGAGATTCCCCATAAAATAGGGGACGCACCGAGTCCAAGACTCGTAATAACGCTGAAAAGCGCAAAAAAATGATCCCTACCCATCTGCGGCATCACAGCAAACGCCATTCGAGAATTGGCAACATTGAACCCTGCGCTCGCTACTCCAGCGAGAAAGTTGACGAGTAAAACAACTCCGCTTTGCGCACTCAAAAGCCCTGCCGCAAGGCAAAACCAACCCAGAATCACCGATCCAAAAAGAAGTAAGGAAACAAAAAGGACCGCTTTGTTTCCAAATCGATCTAGCAACCTCCCGACAAAAGGCAGGACGAGCAGTGAACCAACGAAGGAAAGACACGATAGATACAATACCATCGAGTCATTAAAGTCGGGAAGATCCCTTAAATACTGGACGGTAAAAACACCTAGGCTTCCGACCTCGAACACAAAAAGCATATTGAAAAGGAGCAACGCAATGAAGGGAGGGTAAAAGAATATCGCCCTCCAAGGCACAACTAGAGCCGATTTCTTCATGGCATCAGGGGCATGCACCTCTGGAATTTTTTTGATGAAATACAACGCAACCCCACCTGCCAAGCCGCTCACGAGGAAAACCATCGAAAACTCATATGCAGAAACCTCCCCGCCAATCATGAGAGCCGATACCAACAAGGCGAGCAGAGAACCGGAGAACATAAAAAGTTGATCTCGCGATAAAAACCGCGCCATCGCCCCCTCTGGAATCATGAGTGCTATCCACGGCATCCATGCCGCCGAGGCCGCTCCTCGCATCATATTAAAAACCAGAATGCAAAATACCAATGCTGTTAACTTGGTTGCATTGTCGAGAAACCCGAGTATCGGAATGAGCGCTACAATAAAGATGATCACTGTACGCGCGCTCCACCCCATCAACACAAACCGCCTATAGCCAAAAACCGGCAGATATTTTGCAGCCGGCAACTGCAGTATCGTCATGAGGGGCGTG
>CAMDOJ010000081.1 GCA_945903555.1 Chthoniobacter flavus | reverse complement strand
GCAGGCGGAGTCAGTGGTGCAACGGGAACGCCTGCGGGTTTCGGAATCGATGGTGAGGGAACCACTGTTCCCATCACTTGCGCGGGCTTGGGCGGAAAATTGATTTTCGCCGTTGAGGGGGCGAGCGGTATTTTAGGTAGGCCGTCAGGACTACCCCCTAAAACGATGCGGACGGTTTCTTTGTTTGGTTCGGACATATCAATTCTGGTGGAGAAATCTAAGCGCCTCTTATCCTTTCACGTGGTATGCGGATTTGTCAATTTTCGATTGCAGTTTTCGTTCACCAAAAAACAAATCTTTAGACAGGCTGGCAGGATTCAAAGGGTTCACAGGGATAGATCATTTCACGATGGATATTCCCTTTGGTCGGTTGCGATTAATCTGTCTGGATTTTTGCTCCATCAAAAAATGGCGATCGGTGTTGTTTTCTATACGAGCATTCCAAATTCGGCCATGGAGTGAAAAGAAAAAACCGGCCATTTAGATAGCCGGTTTTTTGCAATAAAAAAGTTGTTTGGTCTTACTACGGCCTTTGGTACTCGGGATTGCTCCGTGAGTCATTCGTGTAGGCGTTGGTAGGGGTTTCAAGATTGAAGTCCACGTTCTGTTGCATTTTTTCATCTTGAAACGTGGAGATGTAACCCCGACTTCTCAAGAACAACACCAAGGCGCGTCGAAGAAGGGTGCTCACCTTGCGGTCTCCCTCGGCAATAGCTGCGCGCTCAGTCGCTCTTAGTTCATCATCGGTGAGACGTACCGTGATTCTTTGTTCCATTTTTTGTTCAATGCTCATTTCAATATTGTTTAAATGCGCCTTAAACAAAAAGCAACAGGTAAATCACGGGAAATCATGTGGACAAGAAAACGATTGAATGGGGGGGGCCGAAGACGAGTCCGGGCATAGAAAAATTTCTCACGGACTTGTGAGAAATTTTCGATACAAGCTTGCTGCTTGCCGCTCCAACAGCGGAGCATCGCGCGCCATTCTTGAAGCAGTTGCAAATTACTACTGGCATATTATCGCGAGACTGTGGGTTCGCCTCGAAGCAAGAAAAAATTCTCCAATTTCTCCCTTCGGGGCTGCGCATGGCGCAGTCTGTGCCGCTGGCGCGGCGCTCGAACTTCGTAGTGTTGACTCGCGCCGGCCCCGGCGGCTGGGCCCTTTGGGCTCATCACAAGGATGATCTATCGCGCGAGCGCCCGCTCTCTTGATTCTCATCCCTTAGGCTAGTTATTAGACCATTGTCCCTTTGAAATTGGACTTTGCAGCGGAAAAGGGGGGGCATGGCCGTCTCGCCCGTGTGGAGACTGGTCTGCTTTCTCGCACCCTCCGCATCAGACCGCAGCACACAGGCGAGACGCGCTGTGCCCCTCTACTCAAATCCAAAAGCAAGCGGCTTTTGGAATTAGAATTCGCTGCGCGAAATTCTGGCGGACGGGGAGGGATTTATTTCGGCCTTCGGCCTACACCCCTTTGGGGCTGCGCATGGCGCAGTCTGTGCCGCTGGCGCGGCGCTCGAACTTCGTAGTGTTGACTCGCGCCGGCCTCGGCGGCTCGGCCTTTTGGGCTCATCACAAGGATGATCTATCGCGCGAGCGCGGCGCTCTCTTGATTCTCATCTCTCAGGATAGTTATTATACCATTGTCCCGTTGAAATTGGACTTTGCAGCGGAAAAGGGGGGCATGGCCGTCTCGGCCGTGTGGAGACTGGTCTGCTTTCTCGCGCGCTCCCCATCAGACCGCAGCACACAGGCGAGACGCGCTGTGCCCCTCTACTAAAATCCAAAAGCAAGCGGCTTTTGGAATTAGAATTCGCTACGCGAATTTCTGGCGGATGGGGAGGGATTGATTTCGGCCTTTGGCCTACACCCCTTCGGGGCTGCGCATGGCGCAGTCTGTGCCGCTGGCACGGCGCTCGAACTTCGTAGTGTTGACTCGCGCCGGACCCGGCGGCTTGGCCCTTTGGGCTCATCACAAGGATGATCTATCGCGCGAGCGCCCGCTCTCTTCGTTCTCATCCCTTAGGATAGTTATTAGACCATTGTCCCTTTGAAATTGGACTTTGCAGCGGAAAAGGGGGGCATGGCCGTCTCGGCCGTGTGGAAACTGGTCTGCTTTCTCGCACGCTCCCCATCAGACCGCAGCACACAGGCGAGACGCGCTGTGCCCCTCTACTAAAATCCAAAAGCAAGCGGCTTTTGGAATTAGAATTCGCTACGTGAATTTCTGGCGGATGGGGAGGGATTCGAACCCTCGATACCTTTCGGTATACACGCTTTCCAGGCGAGCGCAATCGACCACTCTGCCACCCATCCCACTAGAAGAATATGGATTTATAGTCGATTTGCGAGAGATTGACAATGAATGCTTACGAGTTGGGCAAAGAAAATGGCGCGTTTCGAATTTATTTCGGAGCGGATTTTTCGAAGCAGTTGGCAGTACATTGGCTCGAGGTTTATCTCGAGCGGAAGCTGTGCGATCCTAGGAGGCCCCTTGGTGCTACTGGGCGGGTTGGGCTTCCACCTCGGATTGGGCGGGTGGTGTTGGCGGATTTTGACGCCGAGGTTTAGGTGCATCCAGAGAATCCAAAACGGAGGCGAGAGAAGGATCGGCTGTGAGAATGGCGTCGTGCATGGCTTGGCGGAATTCCTTAGCCGCAATTTCACGGGTTTCTGGCGTTGTTGCAGCTTTCAGTTTTGCTTCGGCGGTTTGGACGGAGGGAGCTTGCTTGGCAATGGCTCTAGCGGCATCCAATTTGCTTTTTTCTTCTGGCGGGAGCTTGGCTGCCGGCGAGTAGCCCTCTTTGCGTTTGCCTGCTTTGCCGCCTTTCTCGGGCTTCATGTCATCCCGATTCTTTTTGAATATTTCGGAGATTTTATTAACGGCATCGGTGAGAGCGGGGTCGGATTTGACTATGGATTCGCGGACTGCGGAGCGGAGGGCTTCCGATGCCTTCTCGGCTTCGTTTTTGAGTTCTTGGATTTTGGGGTCTTCCATGGCGGCCTCTTTAGCGGTCTTGAAGCGTTCGCGAAGATTCTCAGGGATGGATTCGAGTAATTTTTTTTCATGTCCTTTCCAAGAGCCTTCTCTGCCGCCGGCTTGGGGTGGTGATTTCTTTTCAGGGGCGGGACTTTGCGACCATGCGGGGGTGGTGAATTGCAATGTGCAGAGGGCAGCGAGACCGAGGAGCGAGTGGGTGTATTTCATGATGTTCATTAGCTAAAACCCCAGTGTTGGGGAAAAGTTGCAAAAAAATCAATCAGCGGGTGGGTTTTCCGAAACGGGAAGTCGGATATGGAATGTGGCCCCTTGGCCAGGTGTGCTATCGACGGAAATCGTGCCTCCATGGGCGAGGATGATGTTTTTGACAATGGAGAGCCCAAGTCCTGTACCGCCTCCGTCGCGGGAGCGGTCTTTGTGAACCCTATAAAAGCGGTCGAAAACAAAAGGCTGCGCGCTAAGAGGGATGCCGGGACCGTTGTCAGCGATGGAGATGGTGAGGTGGGAGTCATCTCGTTTCGCAGTAATGGAAAGAACGAGGTCGCCGGAGTCCCCGTAGCGGAGGGCATTGGTGAGGAGATTTAAGTAAACTTGTTCCATGCGACGGCTGTCCACTTGGACGATGCGGGCATCCTCCGCCCACTCGATTTGGACGCGGACCTTTGTTTCCGAAATGGTGGGGGCCAAATTTTCCAAAACGCGCAGCATGAGGTCGTGGAGGTTCGCGGAATCCAATTCCAAAAGGCGCGCTCGGCTTTCCATTTTTGAAATACTGAGGAGATCTTCGATGAGAAGATTAAGGCGTTGAACATTGCGCTGGATGGCTTCGAGGGAACGTTCGGCCATTTCGGGTTCCTCCATGGCGCCGTCGAGAAGGGTTTCCACATATCCCTTTATGATGGCGAGAGGGGTTCGGAACTCATGGGAGACATTGGCGATGAATTCTCGGCGGGTGGCCTCAAGGTTGCGAACATCGGTAACATCCTGAAAAACGATAAGCACGGCTTGAGGAAGGGAGATGGACTCTGGAGAGAGCGCGGCGACGTGGATGTTGAAGTGTCTATGATTCGAGGTTCCTTTTTGGGTGATGGTCTCAAAGCTGAGTTCGATTTGCTGGGGTTCCCCTCCCGCGAGGGCTCGATCGCAGGCATACTGGAGTTCATGTCGGCGAAAATACTCGAGCATAGTCCGGCCAATCGGGGATCGGCTGGGGGAAAAGAAATTCAGGAGGGCATCATTGACTAGGGTGATTCTTTGGGTTCGGTCGATGATGAGGATGCCCTCGACCATGCTGGAGAGAATGCCACGTAAGCTGAGATCTTCGTTCGCGATTTGGCGGTCAAGTTGCAGGAGTAGCTCGGAAATTCGCTTCACGTGTCGTGCCGTCTCCGCGTATTGGCCGGGGTCGTTCTGCACGGCGGGAATGCGGAAATTGCCGGAGGCCATTTGCTCTATATCTCGGCAAAGGCTTTGCCATGGCCTAATGAAGCGCGAATAGATCAAGATCGCCGCGCCGGCGCTGGCTGCGATGGAGGCACAAATGAGGAAAGTGTTCAAGAGTCTGGAAGCACATTAAAACGATATCCTTCGCCGCGCACTGTTTCCAGTCTAGGTGCGTGACCGAGTAGTTTTTCACGAAGTCGGCGCATGTGGGTATCGACGGTTCTGGTATCCATTCCTGGGGAATAACCCCAGACATCACGCAGAAGATCGTCTCGTCCGAGGGTGCGTCCCCGATTGTTAACGAGCGTGATGAGGAGCTTGAATTCGGTTGTGGTGAGTTCGAGGCGCTCGCCGTCGATGCGGGCTTGGAGACTCGATTTGTCGAGGGTGAGACCGTCGAGTTCGATGAGCGATGTGCTGGCGGCGGTCGTACGCAAACGGCGAAGGAGCGCTTGAACCCGCAGGACGAGTTCTCTGGGGCTGAATGGCTTGCCAACATAATCGTCCGCGCCTGTTTCTAAGCCTTTCACCCGATCTTTTTGCTCATCCTTGGCGGTGAGCATGAGGATCGGGATGTGGATCGTCTTGGGATCTTGCTTGAGGGCTCGGCAAACTTCCAGTCCGCTCATGCCTGGCAGCATGAGGTCGAGAACAACGATGTCTGGGCGATGAGTGCGAACGGCCGTCAAGCCCGCATCGCCACTGGTGGCCACGAGAACCTTAAATCCCGCACGCTTGAGGTTATAGCGCAGCAGATCTACGACGTCCGCTTCATCTTCCACAATTAGTACGGTATCTTCCATGAAGTGGTGCTTAGACAAGTCGAGCGCTTCGAGCAAGAGATCAAAAGTGACAAAAAAATCAGGTCACCGCGTGGTGGCTCAGAAAAAACAATAAAAATGAACCGCGGTGACCGGAGTTATTTTCGCAACTGATAGGTTAGACGCAGTGGAAGTGTCCGTGTTCACATTTTATTTAAAAAATCTTATGCATCGATCACGAGACCGACTGGGCAGTGGTCGCTGCCTGTGATTTCGGGCTGGATGAAAGCAGATTTGAGGCTCGAGGCCATCGAGGCGGAGGCACAGAAGTAGTCGATGCGCCACCCGATATTTTTTTCGCGGGCGCCATGTTGGTAGCTCCACCATGTGTAATTTCCGCCTTTGGGTTCAAAGTGGCGGAAGGTATCGATGAAACCGGCATTGAGGACCTGGTCGAATGCCTCTCTCTCCTCGATCGTGAATCCCGCATTGCGGGTATTATCCTTCGGTCGGGCCAGATCGATCTCCTGGTGAGCGACATTCATATCACCACAGAAAATGACCGGTTTCGATTTTTGGAGATTCACAAGGTGGTTGATGAAGGCAGGGGTCCAATCCCGCGTGCGGTAATCGAGGCGGGTGAGTTCCCGCTTCGAGTTCGGCGTGTAAACATTCACCAAATGGAAATCACCGAAATCTGCCGAGATCACGCGTCCCTCGGTATCATGCTCGGGAACGCCAATACCGTAGGTGACCGAGAGTGGTTTTTTGCGCGTGAGGATCGCCGTGCCTGAGTAACCGGGTTTGAGGGCGGAATTCCAAAAAACCTCATAGCCATCGAAGCGGTGGGGGACTTGCTCTGGGCGGGCTTTGGTTTCCTGAAGGCAGATGATATCGGCTGCCTCCGCTTCGAGATACTCCGGCAGCCCTTTGCCGAGGACCGAGCGGATACCGTTGACGTTCCAAGATAGGATTTTCATGTCGTGAGTGTCATTCGCGGATCGGGTTGTTGCGTGCTAGCTGATTTTTTCGAGTAGGTAGTTTTTTAGATCTGCGATGGCGATGCGTTCCTGTTGCATCGAGTCGCGATGGCGGAGCGTGACAGTCCCTTCCTTCTCGGGGCCATTTTCTCCGATGGTGTCAAAATCGACCGTGACGCAGAAAGGCGTTCCGGCTTCATCTTGGCGACGGTAGCGGCGACCGATGGCTCCGGACTCGTCGTAGAAAACATTCATGAACCCACGGAGTGAGACCACGATCTCACGGGCTTTGTCCACGAGTTGGGGTTTGTTTTTGAGGAGCGGGAAGATGCCGCATTTGATCGGAGCCATGCGAGGGTGGAAGCGCATCACCGTGCGGGTCTCGGATTTGCCTTTTTCGTCGGTGACGATTTCCTCGTCGAAGGCCTCGCAAATGAGGGCCAGTGCGGTGCGATCGGTGCCCGCGCTAGGCTCAACGACGTGTGGAATGAAGCGTTCCTTTGTCACTTCATCATAGTAATCGAGTGGCTTGCCGCTGTGCTCGATGTGTTTGCTGAGATCGTAGTCCGTACGGTAGGCGATGCCTTCGAGTTCACTCACGCCGAAGGGAAATTCGTACTCTAGATCGTAAGTTTTTTTGGAGTAAAAAGCGCGATCGCCGTCGGGGATATCGTTGATGTGAATCTTCGAGCGGGGGATACCGATGTCCTCGTAGAAAGCGAGGCGTTGCTCGAGCCAGTAGTCGGTGAGTTGCATGCCATCCTCGGGGCGGCAGAAATACTCGATCTCCATCTGCTCGAACTCCCGAGACCGGAAGATGTAGTTGCGGGGGTTGATCTCGTTGCGAAAGGCTTTTCCGATCTGCGCGATGCCGAAGGGCAGTTTCTGGCGAGTCGTATCGAGCACATTGCGGAAATTCACAAAGATCGCTTGGGCGGTCTCGGGGCGGAGGTAAACCATGTTATCTTCCGTCTCAAGGGGACCGGCATGACTTTTGAACATCAAGTTGAAATCACGGGCCTCGGTGAGATCGCGACTGCCGCAGCTGGGGCAGTAATTCTCACCGTCTTTCTCGGGCAGTTGATCGGCGCGGTTGCGGGAATTGCATTTTTTGCAATCCACCATCGGGTCGCTGAATGTCTCCTCGTGGCCGGATGCCTTCCAGACCGCGCGATTCATGATGATCGAGCCGTCCATACCCTCCATGTCATCCCGCTCACGGACGTTCCGGCGCCACCAGAAATCTTTCAGGTTCTTTTTCAGTTCCACGCCTAGAGGGCCGTAATCCCAGAAGCCATTGAGGCCACCGTAAATTTCGGAAGATTGAAAAATAAAGCCGCGCCTCTTGCAGAGGCTCACAATTTTTTCCATGCGCGAAGCGGATGCGTCTTGGGACATAAGGCGGGTATCAAACCCGAGGCGGTTCAAGAGGTCAACGCATCAATAGTGGAGAAATGGCGACGTGGCATCTCTCGCTCAGCCCTAAATTGCGCCCACGATATCGCGGATCAACTTGGGGCCGTGATAAACGAAGCCAGTGTAGATCTGAACAAGGTTCGCGCCGGCATCGAGTTTTTCTTTGGCTGAAGCGGCGTCCATAATGCCGCCTGAGGCAATGATTGGGAGTTGCGTGGCGGAACGAAGGATGCGGATGACTTCGGTCGAGCGTTGGCGGAGCGGGGAGCCGCTCAGTCCACCTGTTTGGTCTGCTGGGGTAGGGATCGCGCTGTGATCGAGGGTCGTATTCGTAGCGATCAGGCCGGCGAGTTTTTCGGATTCGGCCAGCGCCGCCATTTCACGAACGGCGTCATCGGTGAGATCGGGAGCGATTTTGACCAGAAGTGGCTTGCCGCTGTGGATTCGTTTAAGCGTTCGGATGATCTGGGCGAGGGAATCGCTATCCTGCAGGGTGCGAAGACCGGGGGTATTCGGCGAACTCACGTTGATCACAAAGTAATCTCCATAGGGAAGAAGGAGGTTGTAGCTCGTGGCGTAGTCGGAGGCGGCATTTTCCAGCGGAGTCACTTTAGATTTTCCGATGTTGATGCCGACGGGAATGCTTGGCCAGCGTCTGCTGGCTTTGAGGCGGCGGAGACGTTTTGCTGCGGCACTAGCTCCTCGGTTGTTGAATCCCATGCGATTGATGAGCGCCTC
>CAMDOJ010000080.1 GCA_945903555.1 Chthoniobacter flavus | reverse complement strand
CCGGCAGTTACCAATTCCAATCCCAACTCTAATCTATGAAAACAAAAACACTCCTGACTCTCGCCGCCCTCAGCTCCCTCGCCTTGCAACCGCTCACCTCATTTGCCGAGGAAAAACCAGCCGCGCCCGCTGCTACGCCTAATCCTGATCCCTATGCGAATGAAACCAAGGAGGAACGCGACGCCCGCATGGACTGGTGGCGCGATGCCCGCTTCGGTTTGTTCATCCACTGGGGCGTTTATGCGGTTCCGGCGGGCATTCACAATGGCAAGCCTGTGGATGGCTACGGCGAGTGGATCATGGAAAAGGGCAAAATTCCGGTCGAGGAATACAAGGCCTACGCCGCGCAGTTCAACCCTACCAAATACGATCCCGAGGCCTGGGTTCTCTTAGCCAAAAAAGCGGGCATGAAATACATCGTCATCACCGCGAAGCACCACGACGGCTTTGCCCTCTGGCCATCGGCTGTGAACGATTGGAACATCGGCTCAACGCCCTACAAGAAGGACCTCCTCAAGCCCCTGGCCGAAGCCTGCAAGAAGCACGGCATCAAGCTTGGCTTCTACTATTCGCAGGCCATGGACTGGAACAACGGTGGCGCCTGTTCGCAGGATCCCAACAACAAACGCACGATGGATGAATATGTGGAACAGGTAGCCGTCCCGCAGGTGCGTGAGCTTCTCACCAACTACGGCGACGCCCCGGTGATCCTGTGGTGGGACACCCCAGCGGCCATGAACGAGGAGCGCGCGGCGAAGATCATCGAGCCGCTCAAGCTCAAGCCTGGCATCATCCACAACAACCGCCTCCTCAAGGTAGCTCCCTGCGGCGTTGTTGACATGGAGGCCCTCAAATCCGGCAAGCGTGAGCCCTATGCTGGTGACACGGAGACGCCCGAGCAGCACATCCCCGCCACCGGCCTCGGCGACACCGACTGGGAAGCCTGCATGACGATCAACCACACTTGGGGATACAAGAGCGACGATGAGAATTGGAAATCCACCAAGGTTCTCCTTCAAAATCTCATCGATATTGCCAGCAAGGGCGGCAACTACCTGCTCAATGTCGGACCGACCGGCGAAGGCCTCATTCCGCAAGCCAGCGTCGAGCGTTTGGAGGAGATCGGCAAATGGATGGATGCCAACGGTGAATCGATCTATGGATCAGGCGCCAGTCCGTTTGCGAAGCTCCCATGGGGGCGTTGCACCACGAAGAAGTCCAAAGGCGGCACCACTCTCTACCTTCATGTCTTCGAATGGCCTGCTGAAGGCAAACTCCTCCTCCCTGGTTTGGAGAGCAAAGTCAAATCCGCCCAAATGCTCGTTGGCGGAGCGGAATTGAAATTCGAAAAAACAGCCAACGGTGTCGTCGTTGACCTCCCCACACAGGCGCCCGATGACAACGCCTCGGTGATCAAAATGGAAATCACCGGCAAGCCCAAGGTTGTGGCTCTTTTCATCAAGCCCGCTGCCGATGGCTCGATCGTGCTGCCTGCATCTCTTGTCGACTTCGGCATCCCCAAGAAAGGCTCAACACCTAGCCTCCAACAAAGCAAAGAGGGTGCCGAAATCAGCAGTTGGAATAACCCCGAAGCACCCGTGAGCTGGTCCTTCAGTGGACTCAAGCCCGGCAATTACGAGGTTCTGGCCGAAGTCTCCGGACTCGAAACCGCCAAGGCCATTGTTGAACTCGGCGCAGCGGCTCCGATTTTGAATGTCGATGTTTCTGGCATCAAAAAAGAAAAGTCCGCCGAGCAAGAAGAGGTGAAAACCCTCGCCGCCAACCTCGCTGCTACAGGAGATTACAAAAAGTTCGAGTTGCAAAACTTGGGCCAAATCCGCATCGCCGGAAATGGCGAATGGAATCTCACCATCCGCCCCGATCCAAGCGCATGGAAAGCCTTCAATCTCCGCAAGGTCGTGCTCCGGCCCGTCGCTGAAAATTAAAACCGCTACGGGATTTTAGTCAGAAGCGAATCCGCGAGATAGAGAAAGCCGGCGTCTGCCCAAAGGGTGCGCTTTGGGAATCCATCTAAACGGTTCCCATGTGAAGGGCATGGCTTGCCCATTTGTGGAATTAGAGTGAATCCAATCGGATCGTTTTGTGGGATTCGCCGCTTTCGGAAACCGCACTCGTTAATCCTGTAAATCCTCCTGTCTAAAAATCCGTTTTCGGTTTTAGCGGTTTTTTTCGATTTGATATTGCAAATCAAGCGGTAGAGAAGATGAAAGCTGGGGATGAGCCTCGATGAGTCGAATAATATCGCCGAGATCCTTGATGCGCTTGCTTTGACGGCGATTGGAATCGCGCCATGCCGCAATCTTACCCGTCAACGTATCTTCAAGGGAGGCTACACGAAGCAGGATTCCATGGACATCGGCGGCAACGGACTTGGCCGGGAAAGAATAGTATAATTCTTCTGTGCTGAGTTGTAGGCTGACGCGGGAATTTCCTTTGAAGTTGATCGACCATTCAAAGCGTGTGGGTATAAATCCTTCTGCTTCGAGCAACTCAACCGTTTTATCGATAGCTTCGACTGCGACAACGAAATCCACATCACGTGTCACCATCGGCTCCTCTGCCCAGTGGTTGACTGCCACTCCGCCAATCGCGCACCATGGGATATCTGCCCTCTCCATGCAGGCAACAAAACGCATGACATCATCAGTGCCGCCCGCAGTCTGCCAGTCGTAAAAACGTTTATCCGTCATGATAAATTGCTATCATATCTCATGGCGGTTGACGACAAAGGAATCCTCATTTTGGCGATATGACGTGCTCTCATCCGCAAGAATGGGGTGGCTATAAAGTGAAAAAATGCCGTCCGAAATCGCAAGGAAATCGACGGGGCAAGCCCCTACTTCAAGAGGGAGGAGATTTTTTCTGTGATCTGGGCGGCTTGAGCGGTGGCTTCGGAGAGACTGGGGGCGGGCTTTTGTCCGGGGCCGCCGGGAACGCCGGGGCGGGCGTGGCCGATGTGGCCCATGTACGCGGAGAACAGAGCGAGGCGGCGTTGGTCGACGAGGCTGCGGATGGCGGATCCGTTATTCGCAAAAAACGACTCGGCTGATGTCGAGGTACCGAGATCGGCTCCCAGAAATTGCGTTAGGATTTCGCGCGCCATCACCCAATGCCCCTTGCGGTTGGGATGTACGCCGTCTGGTTGAAATTTGAAGGAGGGATTGGTTTTTCGGATTTCGTCGAGTTCCCACCGCATCGGTGAATGAATATCGACCACGGTCCAGCCATCGGCGCGTTTCGAGACGAGCCATTGGCTGAAGGCGACGAGGTTTTGCTCGTGGGGATCTGGGGTGCGGGCGGAATCGTGGATGGGCGGGGTGCACAAAACGACTTGTTTCGCGCCGGCTTTCAAGGCCGTGTCGCGCAAGCGTGTGATCGCCTCGCTGAAGCGCTTGAGGCCGGCTTCATTGTTTGGCAAGCCGCTGCCATCGTTCATTCCGTAGCAGGCCACGACTAGGTCGGGTTTCGTGGCCGCAAGGGCGCGATCGAGTCGGGCGCTAATACTGGGACGTGGAAACCCGAATTTTTTCAAATGGCTGGCATTTTCTTCGGGCAAAAGATCCGTAGCCGTTTCACTGGCGAGACCGACGTCGATGACTTCAATCTGCTGACCTTGAGAGAGGAGCCAGCATTCTATGTCGGTCACGTAATCGCCGGCTTGGGTGATGCTGTCGCCAAGAAAAACGATTCTCTGAACAGCATCCAGCGAAGCTGGGGTGGGGATTGCCTTGGAGGACATGGCCACACCCTCCATAAGCGCAAGGCACAGGAAAAGGAACTTTTTAGAAGAGGTCATTTTTGAGGATTCCATCAGCAACGAAATGGCGTCACCAGCAAAAGAATGAAAAGTCACTGCGCGTGGAGTTTTTTTATTTCCATGGGCCACGCACTGGTGTCCAGTTTGAATCCAGCATGAGCACAAAACGATTTGAAAATCAGGTGGCGGTTGTTACGGGAGCGGGCCGGGGAATCGGCGAAGGCATTGCGAGGCATCTTGCGAGTGAGGGGGCTAAGATCGCTGTGGTGAGCCGCACGGAGTCGAACTCCGTCCGCACGGCCGAGGCTATCAACGCCATCGCGCCGGATTCTGCGCGGCCGTATGCGGTGGACGTGGCTGATTTTGATGCCGTGCAGAAGGTGGGCGAGCAGATTCTCGCGGATTTCGGCCGCTGCGATATCCTTGTGAACAATGCCGGCATCACGCGCGACACGCTCGCGATGCGGATGTCGAGTGAGGACTGGGATGTTGTGCTCCAAACCAATCTCAAAGGGGCCTTCAGCTTCACTCGCGCCATCTTGCGTGCGATGGTCAAGCAACGCTCTGGACGTATCATTAATATCAGCTCTGTGAGCGGGCTCATGGGCCTCGCGGGCCAAGCCAACTACGCTGCCAGCAAGGCTGGGCTCATTGGAATGAGCAAGAGTATCGCCCGTGAGATCGCCAGCCGAGGGATCACGGTTAATGTGGTTGCGCCAGGATTCATCGAAACGGATATGACCTCCGTGTTGAATGAAGAAGTGCGCAAGGGGGCGCTTTCGCAAATTCCGCTCACCCGGTTCGGCGCCGTAGAAGACATCGCTTCGGCCGTCGCTTTTCTGGCGAGTAAGGAAGCGGCCTACATCACTGGCCAAGTGCTGGCGGTGGATGGCGGCATGAGCATGTAAACCGCTAAGTCCCCCCGCTGATGACCATTTACTTTCTCAGACACGCGGATGCCGAGAATATGGCTGCATCCGACTTCGAGCGAAATCTCACACCGAAAGGGTTGGAGCAAGCGGCCAAGGTGGGGCGGTTTTGCAAAGCTCACGGGCTCGCCCCCGACAAAATCCTGACAAGCCCGCTGAATCGTGCGCGGCAGACTGCCGAGATCGTCGCTAAGGCGCTGGGAGCCGAGCCTGTCGTGCAGGACTGGCTCGCCTGTGGCATGCGGCTCGAAACGCTTCTGAAGGAACTCTCCGCGCAAGGCAACGTCGAATCCCTCCTTGTTGTTGGTCACGAGCCGGACTTCAGTTCCGTGATAAGCGAGTTGATCGGAGCCAGCGAAGGATACGGCGTTTTGGTCACCAAGGCCTCGCTCACCGCAGTGGAGTTGCCTTGGATGGAGGCTGGTTCGGGGCAGCTTCAATTTTCGATTCCCGTTCGACTCATGTAATCGCATCGCAATACAAACCGACTATTTTAAAAATCTATGAAAGCGCTGTTCCTCACTAATGAATATCCTCCGACCATCTATGGTGGTGCGGGAGTGCACGTTGAATACCTCAGCCGCGAACTCGCGCGATTGATGGAGGTCGAAGTCCGGTGCTTCGGAAATCAAAACTTCGCCGACGGACAACTCGCCGCGCGCGGGTTCGGGCTTTCCACTGAGGCCTACACGAACCCATCGAAACTCAACTCCGTGTTCGGTGCGCTTCAACGTTGCTTAGATTTCAATACCACGAATATCGACGCCGATGTCGTTCATTGCCACACGTGGTATTCCCATTTCGGCGGAATCCTCGCGAAGCTCAACTACGGCATTCCGCTTGTCGTCACCGTACATTCGCTCGAGCCTCTCCGCCCGTGGAAGCGTGAGCAACTTGGGGGTGGATATGATTTTACCTGCTGGCTGGAAAAAACGGCACTGGAAATGGCGGACGCCGTCGTCGCCGTTTCGGAAGGCACTCGCCAAGATGTGGCGGAACTTTTTAATGTCGATCCCGCCAAGATGCACATCATCTACAACGGCATCGACCCTGAGGAATACCAACCCGTCGCCGCGCATGGCGTTCTCGATCGCTTCGGCATTGACCCTGCAAAACCCTACGCCCTCTTCCTCGGTCGCATCACACGACAGAAGGGGATCATTCACCTCGTGAATGCAATCAAGCATCTGGACCCTTCCTTCCAAGTCGTCCTCTGTGCCGGTGCGCCCGACACCCCGGAAATCGCCGAAGAGATGCGCGCGGCTGTCACTGCCGCGCAACAGAAACGCGAGGGCGTGATCTGGATCAACGAAATGCTCGATAACAAAGCAAAAATCGAGCTCTACAGTCACGCCGGCGTTTTCGTGTGTCCCTCGATTTACGAGCCATTCGGAATCATCAATCTGGAAGCGATGGCCTGCGGACGAGCGGTGGTCGCGAGTGCAGTCGGTGGCATTCGTGAAGTCGTCCAGCACGGCGTCACGGGTTACCTTGTTCCGCTGGAGCAGATGTCTTCGAGCCCGTTTGAGCCGATCAATCCCGAAGCCTTCTCGTGTGATCTCGCCGCCCGCATCAACGAAGTGATGGCCGATCCTGCCAAGCAGGCTGCATTCGGTGAAGCTGGCCGCCGTCGTGCTGTGGAGGTCTTTTCTTGGGGCGCCATCGCGAAGCAAACACGGGCCCTCTACGAAACCCTGGTGTCCGCCCCCAAGCCGTCGGCTTGACTTTGCACACGACGATCGCCGTCATCGGTGGCGGGCCAGCAGGCCTCCGCGCCACCGAGGTAGCGGCCCAAGCGGGCGTTGCGGTTACACTTTTTGACTCCCAGCCATCGGTTGGACGCAAATTCCTTGTTGCTGGAAAGGGTGGACTCAACCTCACGCATGGGGAGCCGATCGATCGCTTTGCAACGCGCTATGCGGGGCCGGAGATACCAAATGGGGCATGGCGTGACCTGATCGCAGACTTCGACTCGCAAGCCCTTCAGCATTGGGCCGCCGGTTTAGAAGTGGAGACATTTCACGCGAGCAGCGGCCGGGTGTATCCGAAGGCGCTCACGGCCGCGCCCCTGTTGAGACGGTGGATCGCCCGTCTGCGCTCGTTGGGTGTGTGTTTTCGGATGCATCACCGGTGCGTCACCATCGAGGCAGGGGCAACGTATCGAATTGGTTTTGCGGATGGAACAAAGGTCACGGCCGACGCGATCATTCTTGCTCTGGGCGGAGGGTCTTGGAAAAAAACCGGCTCCGATGGAGCGTGGCTACCAATGTTGGAAAGCCTCGGCATCGCATGTCATTCGCTCGCGCCAGCCAACTGTGGGTGGGAGCATCCTTGGACACCCGAGATTCTGGCTCAAGCGGAGGGCAAGCCGATTAAAAATATTCATGTTCGTGCAGGTGATACCACCGCGATTGGGGAACTGCTTTTGACCCGATATGGACTCGAGGGAGGGCCGATTTACCAGCTCGGCGCGGCCCTGCGGGCCATGGACAACCCTGCCATCGTGATCGACTTCAAACCTGCCCATACACACGAACAACTTGTGGCCAAGATGGAATCTGCGTGTCGAAATTTCCTCGAGGAAGCCCATCAGCGTTGGAAGCTCAGCAATGCCGCTGTGGCTATTCTTTCGCGAAAGTCGTGGGAAGATGCGGATTCGCTAGCCCGCGAAGCCAAGAACTGTGTGATTGCGCTCTCTGGCCCACGGCCACTCGATGAGGCGATCTCCTCGGCCGGTGGCATTCGTTGGAGCGAACTGGATGGCAACCTCATGGTCAAAAAACAGCCTGGCATCTTTGTCGCGGGAGAGATGATCGATTGGGAAGCTCCTACCGGCGGGTATCTGATGCAGGGTTGCTTTGCCACGGGTACCCGAGCCGCCAAGGGCGCTGTCGACTGGATCCGAAAAGGCGCGGGCTCGACAGCCTGAGAAGGGTCAAAAAAATCATTGGGCTTCTTCGTTAAGCACGTCATTTTGAATCCATGCCAATCGTTGTTTTTCTGATCACCGCCTTGCTCGCCATGAGTCCGATTTACGCGCAGGAACCAAGCGCTCAAGAGATTGTCGCTGCCGCCCGCCTCAATCCTATGGGACAGGAAATCACTCTGAACGCCCAACTGCGGGCGGGATCGGTGAAGGTTCCATTTCAGATCGAGGTGAAAAACGGATCGATCCGTTATGGGTTCAGTAACCCCCAACAGGACATCCTTCTGACGCTTGGCGAGGATGAGTCCAAACTCGAGGAATCTCTGGCGGATTCGAAATCACGCGTTCCTGTCGCCCGTTACGACGACTCTGTTCGCGGTGGTCTCATCACCTACGAGGATCTGGCGCTCCGTTTTCTTTACTGGAAAAATGCGCGCCTGTTGGGTGAGGAATCGGTCCGGTCCCGTCGGGCTTGGAAAATTGAAATTCCAGCACCGGGCAGCAGTTCCCAATACGGTGCTGTTCGCGTGTGGATCGATCGCGAGTCCGCTGCGCTTCTGCGCATTGAGGGCTACGATAAATCTGGCGCTCTCGCCAAACGCTTTGAAGTCGTATCTGCTCAAAAAATCGATGGTCAGTGGATGCTGAAACAAATGCGTGTCGAGCGGATTGATTCGGAGAATCGAAAAACGACGGGCATCACCTATCTCGAGGTTATTGGTCGCCACGAGGCCAGCAAGTCAGAGGCGAAATGAAAGTCCCTTTGCAG
>CAMDOJ010000079.1 GCA_945903555.1 Chthoniobacter flavus | reverse complement strand
GCCCAGAAGGCCTGATTCGCCCAAGGAGCGATTGTATCTGCAATGAGGACCTTTTTAGCCAGGCCCATCGTGAATAGGGTCGCTCCCACGCAGATATCTGCAGAACGCTCCTCTGCTGTTCGGATTTTACGAAACTGCGGCAGGGACTCTTTCTGATAAACAATCGGGCCGGAAACGATCTGTGGAAAAAAGGCCGAATAGAGGAGAAACTCAAAATAATTGCACGGGACGGCTTCGCGCTTGCGTGCGGCCACCAGCCACGCGATCTGCATAAATGTAATGAATGAGATGCCCAGCGGCAGGAGGACTTTTTCGATGAAAATATTCGTCTGAAGAACCGCATTCAAATTAGAAACGAAGAAATTCGCGTATTTGAAATAGGCAAGGACAACGATGTTCAATGTCACCGATCCGACGAGAAGCCATTTCCCAGAAGATTCCCCGCTGCGCGAGAGGCGACCGCCGAGAAAGTAGTTCGCGGCAGTAAGCGGGATAAATAAAAGCAACACGTCCGCATTGGCCCACGCATAGAAAACCAGTGAAGCCGCCAGAAGCCAGAGCTGACGCCAAAAAACCGGCTTCACTCGCTCCAGCAGGAGAAAACCAATCAAGACAATCGGGAGGAAACTAAAAAGAAACGTAACGGAATTAAAAAACATACGTTCGAGCGGGGGTGTTTCTACAGCATAGCTAAAAACCCTATTCCATCCAGAAATTTCCTAAGAAGGAAAATGAGCGAGGGTAAAAAAAATCCCGCCCGCATTACTGCGGGCAGGATGATTATAAAATGGCGAAGGAGCCTTATTCTTCCGCTGGTACGGCTGTTTCAGCTTCGTCCTCTTCGTCACTGACGACGGGTGCGATGGCTTGGAGGATTTCGTTAGGCCGGAGACCGATGAGTTTTACGCCTTGGGCATTGCGGCCGGTTTCGCGGATTTCGGAAATGCGTGTGCGGACCATCTTGCCTTTGTTTGTGATGAGCATGAGTTCGTCATCGTCCCGGACGGTGAGTGCACCCGCGACAGCGCCAGTTTTGTCATTCGTCTTCATGGTGATGATACCTTTGCCGCCACGGCCTTGGAGACGGTATTCCTCGAAGCTGGTACGTTTGCCGAGGCCGTTTTCTCCGGCGACGAGAAGTTGGGCGTCCTTATTCACGATAGCGGCGCCGACGATATAGTCGCCTTTGCTTGGACGTATGCCCCAGACACCCACGGTATCGCGGCCTTGGTCTTTCACTTCCTCTTCACTGAAGCGGATGCTCATGCCGTCGTGAGTGATGAGGACAATTTCGTTGAGTCCGTCGGTGAGCTTGCAGTCGATGAGTTTGTCGCCCTCTTCGATCTTGATGGCAATGATGCCGCCCTTTCGGATGTTTTTAAAATCGTTGAGGTTGGATTTTTTGACAATGCCGCTGCGGGTCGCGAAGACAATGTGGAGACCTTTGTTCCAAGTTTCGTCGTCTGTTTTTTGTCCTTGGACGCGAATGGTGGCGGTGATTTTTTCTTCACTGCGAAGCTCGAGGAGGTTCGCTATCGAGCGACCTTTGCTAGCGCGGGAGCCTTCCGGTATTTCAAATACACGTTCGACATAGCAGCGTCCGCTCTCAGTAAAGAACATCAAGTAATCGTGTGTGGCGGCGGTGAACAGATATTTGACGAAGTCGCTGTCTTCTTCTTTATCCGCCTCGCGGGCGGTCATGCCTATCACGCCTTTGCCACCGCGTTTCTGGGCGCGGAAGGCGCTGACGAGTGTGCGCTTGATGAATCCGTTGTGAGTGAGTGTGACGATCACACCTTCGTTCGCGATGAGGTCTTCGATGGTGACTTCACCTTCGGCGGGAACGATCTGAGTGCGGCGAGGGGTGCCGTATTTGAGTTGTAGCGCGCGGAGTTCGTCTTTGATGATCGTGAGGACGCGGTTTTCTTTCGCGAGAATATCCATCAGATCTTTGATGGTGGCGATGAGGGCATCGTATTCGTGCTTGATGCTGTCGCGCTCGAGACCGGTGAGTTGGTATAGGCGCAGATCTAGGATGTGTCCGACCTGTTTTTCGCTGAACCGGTAGTGTCCGTCTGCGACACGAGCTTCGCTGCGAATGAGGATGCCGAGGTCGACTACAGTTTTTCTTGTCCACGAGAGGGCGAGAAGCTTGGACTTCGCGTCATCTCGGTCGCGCGAATCTCGGATGATTTTAATGAAGTCGTCGATGTTCGCGAGCGCGATGAGGAAGCCTTCGAGTTTCTCGGCTTCCACTTCAGCTTGGTCGAGAAGGTAGCGCGTGCGGCGGAGGATGACTTCGCGGCGGTGTTCAATGTAGCTCGTGATGGCGTCTTTGAGCGAAAGCAACTTTGGCTTGCCGTGGTCGATGGCCAGCATGTTCGCGCTGAAGGAGGATTCCAGTGCGGTATGCTTGTAGAGATTGTTGATGATGACCTTTGGGTTGCCATCGCGTTTGAGGTCGATGACGACGCGTGTATCCTCGGCGCTCTCATCGCGGACATCGCTGATGCCGGTGAGGACTTTTTCGTTCGTGAGGTCAGCAATGCGTTTCACGAGATCCGCTCGATTCACATTGTAAGGGATCTCGGTGATGATGATTTGCTCGCGTCCGCCTCGGACCTCGGTGACGCCCACTCGACCGCGCACCCGTACGGATCCTCTGCCTGTTTCAAAGTATTGTTTGATCCCGGTCGTGCCTTGAAGGAGACAACCTGTTGGAAAATCGGGCCCTTTGATGTGCTCCATGAGCCCCGCGATAGAGATGTCGGGGTTCTCGATTTGGGCACAAATGCCGTTGATGCACTCGCTGAGGTTGTGCGGTGGGATGTTTGTGGCCATGCCAACTGCGATGCCTGTGCCGCCATTGACGAGGAGGTTTGGGAAAGCGGCTGGAAAAACGGTAGGTTCCTCGCGGGTTTCGTCGTAGTTCGGACGGAAGTCGACGGTACCCTTGTCCATGTCGGTCATGAGGGCGGCGCCGAGATGTTGGAGGCGGGCTTCCGTGTAACGCATCGAGGCGGGCGGATCGCCTTCTACGGAACCGAAGTTACCTTGTCCGTCGACGAGCATTTCGCGCATCGCCCATGGTTGCGCCATGTGAACGAGGGTTGGGTAGATCGCTTGGTCGCCGTGCGGATGGTAGTTACCCATCGTCTCACCAACGATTTTCGCGCACTTGAGATGCTTGCGGTTCGGTTGGACACCGAGTTCATTCATCGCAAACAGAATTCGGCGCTGAGAGGGTTTCAGTCCGTCGCGGGCATCCGGAAGGGCGCGCGAAATAATGACCGACATCGAGTAGTCGAGAAACGACTTCGACATTTCATCGGCCACATTAACGAGTTCAACTTTTTCGTTTTGGGTATACATGGATTAGCTGGGCAAAGATTCGGGAAAAATAGGAATGTGAAGTTTAGTGGCGGCTGCACGCATCCGGCAATCGGAGGCGCAGAGAGGGAAGGCGGCCGCTTGGTTGCAAGCGGCGAGATGGATGGCATCAAGCGATCTTAAGGCGACATCCGGATGGCATGTCTCGAGAAGGAACCGTGCGCGAGTGAAAGTTTTGTTGTCGATGGGCAGAATGAGCATTTGGCCGGAGGCGACTCGTTCATCGAACAAATTCAAAGCCGCGCGTCGCATCGAATCCGTAATCAGATTTTGGCGTTCTTTGCTGACAAGAGCAGAGGCGACTTCCGTCATAGAAAGTTCCGATGTCCAAAGTAATTCTCCCACCAGAGCGTTTTGAAAAAAGGTGGAATCGGGTTCGGCAACGAGCAACTTAACGATAATGGCGCTATCAAGATACATAGCTAGGGTCTCGAATCGCGCTCCTCCCGAATGATTTCGTCGGCGGTTGGACCGCCAGTCCAAGGTGGCATTTTTGCGAGATGCTCGCGGGTGCCTGTGAATGGAACGTGTTTGGGTTTGCGAAGGGCGCTGATCATGGCCTTCGGCTTGCCGCCGCTGGTGATCGTGATTTCGCGTCCACCTGCTGCCAACTCGAGCAAGGCGGATAAATGGGCTTTGGCGGAGCGCACGCTGATCGTTTCGCCAATTCCGGGCATCATGGCAATTTCCTGCAACACCGAGGAGGATTCCGCCCCTAGGTCGTCGAGATAACTGACGGTTTTCTTCATTCCTCAATGTAGTCACATGTGGTCACGCTTGTCAAACGTCCAAGCGGGCGTTGAGGGCATTGTCCTCGATGAATTGGCGGCGGGGTTCGACGACGTCTCCCATGAGAATGGTAAACATGCGGTCGGCTTCGACGGCGTTGTCTTCATTGAGTACGACCTTGAGCATTTTGCGCTTTTCGGGATTCATGGTCGTTTCGAAGAGTTGCTTGGGATTCATTTCTCCTAGACCTTTAAATCGTTGGATCGATAGGCCGCGTTTGCCGATCTCAATAATGCGGGCAAGAATCTCGGGTATGGCAAAAAGAGGGGTGGTGACGGCTTTGTCACCCTCGCCCTCGACGAGTTCAAAAATCGGGCTATCGCTGCTCGAGTAGTGCTCGATTTTGAGGCCTTTTCTGGCGAGTTCGTCGATGAGTTTCTGAGCGGATGTGGATTCGTGGAGTTCGATGAGCTTTGCGCGGCGGCGGTTGGCTGGATCGATCTTTTCCTTTTTCGACTTCATGGGCACATCGGGGAAGGGGAATTCGCCTTCCACGGGTTCGGGAGCCTCATCGTAAAGATTCAAATCGCGGTTGCCTTCGTGGAACTCGCGGACTTGCGCTTCGCCTGGGAAGTAGCTGGCCCACTCGGTGTTGCCTTCGCGGATTTTGACCATGAAAGTCGGGAGCTTGCCGGTCGCGGGATCACGTTCTGCGAGGTATTCCTCAAAGTCGCCGCCGTGACGACGGATGGCATCACTGAATTTGGCAAAGCGCTCGAGGAGTTCAAGGATATCCTTAAGCTGGGTCGAGTTGAAAACTTTGCCATCAGCGAGATTTTTGATCTTCACTTCGTCGGCGCCAATGCCGATGAGGATCTTGTTGAGCTGGGCGTCGTCATCCACGTATTCCTCGCGTTTTTTACGCTTGATGAGGTAGAGCGGAGGCTGGGCGATATAGACTTTGCCTTGCTTGACGAGTTCCACCATGTGACGGCAGAAAAACGTGAGGAGAAGGGTACGAATGTGGGATCCGTCGACGTCGGCATCGGTCATGATGATGATCCGGCCGTAACGGAGTTTCTCAATATTGAAGCTACCTTCGCGGTCTTTCTCTGTCGCGGCAATGCCGATGCCGGTGCCGATCGCGGTGATGAGAGTCTGAACCTCTGTGTTTTGAAGAACCTTATCGAGGCGAGCCTTCTCGACATTGATGATTTTACCCTTGATCGGAAGAATCGCTTGGAATCGGCGATCGCGACCTTGCTTGGCCGAGCCGCCGGCCGAGTCGCCTTCTACCACGTAGAGTTCTGTGAGATCGGGATCGCGCTCTGAGCAGTCGGCAAGTTTTCCGGGCAGTCCGCCGCCGGTGAGTGCGCCCTTGCGGACGGTTTCACGCGCTTTGCGAGCGGCTTCGCGAGCCCGTGCGGCCATGAGGCACTTCTCAATGATGCGTTTGCCTACATTCGGATTTTGGTCGAAGTGCAGCATTAAGCCTTCGTAGCTGATCGATCCTACGATGCCGTCCACCTCAGGCGAGATGAGCTTCACTTTGGTCTGGGATTCGAAGCGAGGATCGGGGTGCTTCACGCTCACAACGGCAGCGAGGCCTTCAAGCACATCATTGCCGGTGATCGGGACGTCTTTGTCTTTCAGCAGGGAATTGTTTTTTGCGTATTGGTTGATCGCGCGGGTGAGGGATCCCCGGAAGCCGCTGCTGTGCGTGCCGCCGTCTGGATTCGGCACGGCATTCGTGTAGCAAAGGAGTTGCTCGTTGTAGGTGTCCGTGTAGTGAAGGCCGATCTCAACGATCACCTTGTCCCGCGTGCCCTTGATCATGATGGGCTTTGGGTGCACGAGAGTTTTGTTTTCTACCAAGCGGCCCACAAACTCTTCCACGCCGAGTGGGTGAACGATATGAATCGGCTTCACACTGTCCTGACGCTCATCAATGAACGTGAATGAGAGGGGAGCATTGATGTAAGCCAGATCATTCAAGCGGGTGATGATGCGCTCGGCTTTGAACTCGATTGTTTCTTCGAAAATCTCCGTATCTGGGAGGAAGGTGATGAGTGTGCCGGTCTGCTTCGCGGATTTGACCTCGGCGATCACGTGCAGGCTTTGCTTTGTTGCGCCACGCTCGAAGGACATGGCATGGATCTTACCATCGCGAGTCACTTCGACTTTGAACCACTCGGAAACGGCGTTGACGCACTTCGCGCCGACGCCGTGGGTTCCACCTGAGTATTCGTAGTTGCCCTGTCCGTATTTTCCGCCGGAGTGCAAGCGTGTGAGAACGAGCTCCACGCCGGGGATGCCTTCTTCCTTGTTGATATCGACGGGAATGCCGCGTCCGTTATCGCGAATGGAAATCGAACCATCCGCATGAATGGTCACATCGATGTGGGTACAATGGCCTGCCAGAAATTCATCGACCGAGTTATCAAGAACCTCGCTCACGCAATGGTGGAGCGCACGTTCATCGGTGCCGCCGATATACATGCCGGGCTTTTTACGCACGGCCTCCAGTCCCTTGAGGGAACTTAAATCATCGGCTGTGTAACTGCTCGCCTTGAAGTCCGGCGTAGGTTTAACGGCTTTCTTGGCTTCGTTGTTAGTGGCGTTTTTTTCGGGAATTTGTTCGTCTGGCATCTGATTCAGAATTTCGTCGCTGGGATCGGTGGACAATTCAATCTTTCATTTAAACGGGGATGCCGTCGCTGGGCAATGTTTTTCCGCAATTTTCTGGCTTTTCCACAGGATGTTGGGATGTGATAAAAAGCCAGCCACAAGATATTGGAAAAGCCCACACTAACTCTCAAGCCCCTGCAGGTCATCACAGAAGTCGTCTGGATTGTGCTCATTCTGGCCGTTGGACTAGCCGCATTCACTTGGAACCACGAAAGCGTCTTCTTTGGTGGGGAGGTGTATTTTACAGACGGAGATTGCTATGCTCGAATGACGCGGGTGCGGATGATTGAGTCTGAGGGGCTACACAGCATACGGTCGCATGCCTTTGAAAATTTCCCTGACGGCACGAAGCCTCATACCACCATGCCGCTCGATGCTCTCATTGCGGGCTTGTCACAAATTCTGCGACCATTTCTTTCAAATCACCTGTCGATGGCGGGGGCGTGGATTTCGCCATTGTTGGGCCTTGCGCTTCTTGCCTTCCTCGCGGCGTGGTCCTTTCGAGTGAGGTTGCCCTACCGCCGCGCGATGCTGCTTCTGATCGCTGTTTCACCGATTCTGGCGCATGGGTTTCAAATTGGTCGACCGGACCACCAATCGCTTCTTCTTTTTTTGATAGCGGTAGCCATCGCGGCTGAGGTGGGTATCGTTTTGCAGCGTGGGCGGGCTTGGGTATTTGTCTCTGCGGGCGCTTGGGCGCTCGCGCTATGGGTCTCGCTCTTTGAACCATTGATACTTCTCGTCTTGGTGCTGGGGACTCGCGGTGGGCTTCTTATATTCATGCCACGGTTGCGGTCCAATTTTCGAAAAGCCATCGGTCCAGTCGGACTTTTTTTTGCACTGCTCGCCGCCGCGTTTGTTATAGATGGTTGGCGGGCGGCGGCGTTTCATCCGGCCTTTGATCGTTGGGCGCAAAATATCGGCGAGCTTCGTTCGACGACCCCTAGCGTGCTTTTTGGTTGGTGCGGATGGATGATTGTCTTTTTGCCGCTTTTGCTGGCTTGGCGGTTTCGTCGGGATCGCGAGATTGCGGGTTGGGTGTTCTTCGTCCCGATTCTGGTCACGGCGGGATTGGCTTTGCATCACGCTCGGTGGGGTTACTTCGTTGCCCTTTTTTGCGCGACGGCGCTGCCGTGGGCTTTGAGCGCGCAGCGACGGTGCTGGGTGGCATGGATAGCTTTTGTGGTTTCGCTCTGGCCTATCGCAAGCGAGTGGGAACGCACTTTATATCCGACTGATGCGGCCTGGCGTGCTCGCGCGGAAAACCTCGCCGATGCCGTGGCGCTTCGCGATGCGGCTATCCGTTTGCGTGAGTTGCCGCAGGGGGGGGTGATGGCCCCGTGGTGGTTCTGTGCAGCGATTGTCTGGTGGAGTGGTCAGCCATGTATTGGCGGGAGTTCACACCAAAGCCTGCCCGGCGTTGTGGATTCCTGCGAGTTCTACCTTTCCGAATCTCCAGAAAAAGCGGAGGCCATTCTTGATAGCCACCAAATCCGATACATCTTCGCTTACGAGCCAGACCGAATGATCTCCAATTCCGCCCAAATCCTAGGTCGCCAACTCATCGCTACGCCTCTTGCTGAATCCCTTTTTCAGCACCCGAAAACAAACGTGC
>CAMDOJ010000078.1 GCA_945903555.1 Chthoniobacter flavus | reverse complement strand
TGTTACTCAAGAGTGCTCTTTGCATTTTAACAATCGCTACCACAGCCACAGCTGCGGAGCGCTTCTTCACTCCACCGGATGCTGCCTTGATTATGGGAGCCAAGGACAAGGTGGAGATAGTCACGTTGCCGAAAGGGGATGGTAAAGCGAATGCATTGCCGGTCGAGTCGGCTCAAACAATGATTGATCAAGCGCGGGCTCAAAATCCTAGCGCTTTTCTTGTGATTGAAGCCAGCGGCCTTTTGGAGATTGGGGCTTCGCCGCTCCGGCTTGGTGACAGGATGTGGCTTAAACTTTCGTCTGAAGCGGGAGTTGTTGCTGCGGAGGATTGCAAGGCGACGAGTCTCATTGAAATCAAAGATGCCGAATTGGTCTCTGTGACTTCGTCGGGATTAGGAGTGGCGCTTGTGGATGGGCGCGGAAAGCAGGTCACGGGGATCAGTGTCACGGGTGGTTCCAAAATGAATTTCGACCAATTGGCCATTCAGAACTGCGGTCTTTCGGGAATGGATTACAAAGGGCGTGATTCCGTGGCTCTGAATCAGGGTTCCAGTGTGACTCGTTGTCTTTTTCTCAAAAATGGAAGTGCTCTGGTGGTTGATGCAACTGGAGGGTTTCAGTGCCTGGACAATATTTTCAAAAGCAACTCAGGAACTGCTCTTGCGATCACATCGCTGAATGCTGTGGTGGCCGGGAACGAGTTTTCCGACAACAAGGCGGCCATTCGTAGTGGTTCCGACCGCGCTGTGATTGCGCGTAATAAAATTGCCGATTCCTCAGCGCTGGAGCTGACATCTACAAGTGCGGGCCATCTGGTCACCGAAAATATCGGCACATTGCCCGGCGCCCAAGTCCTCATTGGGGGAAGTGGACAGCAGATTTTTCGCAACGATATCCAAGGCTCTGTGACAATGGCTCCCGAAACCAAAGACTTGTTCCTGATTTCCAATCCGAGTCTGCTTATCGATCCCACTTCGGTCGGCTTGCGACTTTTCAATCCCCCGACTTTTGGAAATCCTCATAAACAACCAACAATCGTTGCTGGAATGGGGCGCTTCGATTTGCCCACGATCACAGGAGGAAAAATGGCCAGGGACAAAGCAAAAGATACCGGGATTCCTGCCGTCGACCTAACGGTGGTGCAAGAGGCCTTGATTTTAGCACGAAGCGAACATCCCAACGATGTGCTTGTGCTTAAGTTGGAGGGGGAATTTGTTTCTCGTAACCCAGTTGGTTTGGTGCTTCCTCCGAACACTTGTCTCATCATCGAGGGGCGCATCCTCGCTGAACTTGGCGCTCCTCTCGAGCCTGCTTGGGAGCGTGAGGCGGAGCATTCTCAGCTCATTCTTCTTCCTAAGACCGGCTATGTTTCTATCTCTGGTGGTAGGTTGGATGCGGCTCGCCAAGCCTTCTTCCCCATTAATGCCAAGACTGGCAGTGTGGCCGTCATCGATAGCGTCAGCATGGCCTCCGGAGCCCGCGACGGCATCAATACTAAAACCCGTTCCAAGGATCCGCTCTTCATTTATGGATGTAACGTCTATGCCAACGGAGGGCGTGGCATCTGGGCGCATGTGTGCACGCGCGTTCATTCGATAGCCAACGTGTGCAATGCAAACAACATGGACGGCATTGATCTGGATGCGGGTTGCATTGATGGAACGGCTCTCTTCAATACGTGCTCAGCGAACCGCCGCCATGGCATATTTATTGAGGAGGGGATTCAAAATAACATCGCCTTTGGAAATTCACTCAATGGAAACATCCAGGCTGGTATTCACGTCTGGAACGAGGAAGTGAAAAAAAACACTGGTCCGAATGTGATCTCAGCCAACGAATGCAATGGCAATAGGAGAGGAACCAGCGTCGGTGGTCGCGCTGCGGACAAGACCGCCAACGCAAACTTCTTCTTCAATAATATTTGCCGCAAAAATCGTTTAGATGGGATTTTGGCCGGCAACTCTTCTGGTAAAGACAATTACTTCAGTCAGATAGTTGTGGGTCAGAATTATGAAAAAGAAATCAGCACGACCGATGGGGCTGCGGCGACTTTCTTCAGCACAGTGAGTTCGAAAAAGCCCTAATCGGAAGCATGTTTATATTCCCTCCAGTCCCGTTTCTCTTTGGATTCTTTTATTCGCAAACTGCCAACAATTCGAGATTCTCCATTGGGCGTTACGGAGTGAAATCCGGAATGTCTCATTTGGTATGATCCATCTATAAACCATGAAGCTCCTTATTGTTATTGGAATCGTTCTTGTTGGGATTGACCCGCGATGCATGGCTGCTTCGGTGGATGTTGTGGTCTACGGAGCCACGGCGGGCGGAACCATGGCCGCCATTGCCGCGGCTCAGCAAGGTGCCAGCGTCGTCCTTATTGAACCCCGCAACCATGTTGGCGGAATGCTCTCGGGCGGCCTTGGCCGCACCGACATGGACCGGCAGGAAAATGTCATCGGCGGGCTCGCGATGGAGTTTTTCCGCCGCGCGGGGAAGCACTACGGTCAGGAAGTCGCGTGGATGTTCGAGCCGCATGTCGCCGAAAAAATCCTTAAGGAAATGCTCGCCGAGCAAAAAGTGCCCGTGAAGTTTGGACAACCGCTCGCTTCGATTTTAAAAATGGACGGCAAGATCCGCTCGTTGAAAACCGCCGATGGCAAGGAATACTCGGCGAAGGTTTTTATCGACGCCACCTACGAGGGTGATCTCATGAAAGCCGCCGGCGTCTCCTACAAAGTCGGCCGCGAGGGTAGGGACACTTACGGCGAATCCCTCGCCGGCCGCCGAGATCTCTTGCGCAGCAACCATCAGGTCAATTTCCCCATCTCGCCCTGGAAGGACGGTAAGCTCCTTCCTCACATCACCGCCGAGGAGGACCTCGCACCCACGGGCGCGGGCGATGGAAAATTCCAAACCTACAATTTCCGCCTTTGTCTCACGAATGTGGATGCCAACCGCATCCCAGTTGCGAAACCCGAAGGCTATGACCCCACCCGCTACGAGCTTCTGCGCCGGTGCTTTGAGGTAGGCGGCGACAAGGTGAACGGTATCCTCGGCATCAAACCCATGCCAAACGGGAAGTCCGATGTGAACGCCGGCGCACCCATTTCCCTCAACCTTCCCGGCGCCAACCAAGATTACCCCGACGGCTCGCCCGAGCGGCGCAGGGAAATTTGGAATGACCACCTCGATTGGGCTCACGGGCTCGTCTACTTCGTTCAGAACGACCCCTCCGTCCCCGAAGGCATTCGCGAAAAATACAAACCTTGGGGGCTGTGCAAAGACGAGTTCAACGACACAGGCGGCTGGCCCCACCAGCTCTACATCCGCGAAGGGCGCAAGATGAAGGGTGAATACATTCTCACGCAGCACGATCTCATGACTGACCGACGCAAGAACGACTCTATCGGCATTGCTGGCTACAACATCGACATTCGTGAGGTGCAGTGGGTTTCGATGCGCACCTTCTTTTTTCCGAAAGCCGAAGACCAAGTTTACATGGAAGGCTACATCAGCCAACCCGTCGAGCCGTGGGATATACCCTACCGCTCTCTTTTACCGAAGTTCGCCGAATGCCAAAACCTGCTTGTTCCCGTCTGCATCAGCGCCTCCACGATCGCCTTCGCATCCTTCCGCATGGAGCCGCAATTCATGATCGCCGGTCAAGCCGCCGGAACCGCTGCCGCCCTCGCATCTAAATCAAGTAGACCCGTTCACAATGTGCCAATTGAGGAATTGCAGTCCCGCCTCCGCGCGAAGGGGCAGATTATAACTTTGCCAAATGAGTAGCCAATTCCACCCAGACACGTCTTCCTGTGGCAACCTCTTGTAGCATCGCATCGGCCTGCGGTTCATAGCCAAGCATTTCAGACAGTTCGTCAGAAACCACATTCACCTCCGTGCGTCACACTGAGCCTTTTGGGCAGTTCCGCTCAAATGAGTCCTGCAAATATCGGGCCAACTGTGGCATGAAAAAACAACCGCCAGCTTTCCCTGCATGCAAAATCAGAATCTTGGATGATTTGCATCGCTGTCGCAGTAGCCTGAATGAACAAATTGTGACCTGTGGCCCCATTTGCATATTTGGTTGGATGCTGGGTTGCAGCAGTCTGCAATTTCGAAAAGTGATATAGGGACTTATTGCCATAAGTCCATATATCCAGAAACGAAAAACGGCATGAAATGATCTTCACGTCTGGCATCTCCTCGATGCCATCAAGCGCTTCAACTCCCTTTATGCACGGCGTTCCGAGCAGGAACTTTACTCCGCGGCATTGTGTCTCCGTGAGAGGCTCTCTTCCAAGGCGGGTCACCTCGAAGGTGATCTCTCCGAGGAAGAGGCGTCGTCGGGCGTCGAGGGATTCGGTTCTTATCTGAGCAGGGTGAAGCCGCCGTCAATGTCATAGGCGGAGCCGGTGATGAATGCAGCCTTGGGTGAACAGAGAAACGCGATGAGCGTGGCGACTTCGTCCGGTTGGCCCATGCGGCCGATGGGTTGACCTGCGGAGAGCTTGGCAAACATTTCGGCTTCCTGGCCGGGGTAGTTTTTTGCGAGGAATCCATCGACGAATGGCGTGTGAACGCGAGCCGGGCAGACGCAGTTGCAGCGGATGCCTTGATTCACGAAATCGCGTGCGACCGAGAGGGTCATCGAAAATACAGCGCCTTTCGTCATGCTGTAAGCGAATCGGTCGGGAATCCCAACCTTCGAGGCGATGGAGGCCAGGTTCACGATGCTTCCGCCACCATTTTTGAGCATGAGCGGAATGCCGAAGTGCAAGCAGTGGTAAGCCCCTCGCACATTGATTTGGTAAAGGCGGTCGAGGTCCTCAGGTGATGTCTGAAGAACATTGCCGATATGAGCGACGCCGGCGTTGTTCACGAGCGCATCGAGTCTGGGGAGGCTTTCAAAGGCGGCGCGGACGGAATCGGTGTTTGAGACATCCAGAGTCTGGATCGCGCCGGTGCCTCCGGCCTTTTGAATCAGGCTTAGTGTCTCCCCAGCTGCTTCGGCGGAGAGTTCAAAAATGCGAACATCGTATCCATCGGAGGCAAGTTGGAGGGCGGTGGCGCGGCCGATGCCGGAGCCTGCTCCGGTGACGACGGCGATGGGTTTGTCGGTTTGGGATGTCATGGAATTCGGTAGATCTGTAATGCGTTGGTGGTGAAAATATGGGCTCGCTCAATTTCAGGGGATTCGGGTCGCCCTGCCGCCACGACGACTCGGATGATTCCGTCCGGGTCCTCGGCCTTGGAACAAAAATAATGTGCTTCTTCGGAAGATTCCTCACAATCGACCTCCATAAAAACCCCGGCCTGAATACCGGAATCGCGCGAGGCGTTTTGGTAGACCGAGAGATCGAATCGTCCAGCGAGGGCAGAAAAATCCTTCGTCCACTCGTAGGTGAAACGGTCAGGTTCAAGTAAGTGAACATGCGTGTCGATCATGACGATTTCAGAAGGGAAGTTACTTGTGTGAAAAAGATAATGCCTGCTGCGGACTCACTCTTCATGTCCCAGATTTTCTTATTTAAATTACAACTTACAATAAAATATATCACATGTAGAAACTCGGCGCGGATAAAAAACATCCAAAGTCCTCTAGCTATGTTTTGATTTTGTCTGTGGTTGCTGACTTGCCGTGAAGGACAGGCCGTTTACCCGTTGGGCAGCGAATCCTTTTTGAGGCTCGGTTGATCTTCGAGGTTCGCAAACTTGCAAGTCTCAATATCAAATGCAGTAATAAGTATTATGAATAAGAAAGTTGGCGAAGCCAAAATTCCTGCATTGGACCGAGGGCTGGATCTTTTGGAATGGATGGCGGCATTGACGGAACCCGTATCGCTCACGCAGATCGCACAAGGTCTTCAGTTGAGTGTTTCGGAGATCCAGCGCCCAGTTGCTTGCCTGCTTCGGCGGGGCTACCTTCGCCGCTCGGATGCTGGCGCTTACCGCCTTTCTGGCAGGATTGCCGGGTTGGCCGGCGCGCATCCGCCACACGAGCGACTACGGCAGTCTGCTCTCGGGGTGATGACGGAATTTGCAAGACAGCATGGGGAATCTATTCATTTGTGCGTTCCGGATTGGGACGCCGCGATCGTGCTGATGGACGTGCCTGGTGGTCGACTGGTGCGATTGAGTTTGCAGGAAGGAGCGCGGTTGGAATCGATGAAATCTGTTTCCGGCAGGATTCTTACCGCTTTCGGCGCAATCAGTTCCGAGGGGCTCAAAAAAAGCGCACAGGTCGCTTTGAAAAAAATTCACAACGAGAGATTCGATAGTGCAGCGAGTTCGAAGGTGGTGGGCATTACGGACACGGGCGTTCCCATTTTTGACTCCGCTGGGGGAATCGTCGCCGCTCTCACCGTTTCGGTCCTCCAGATGATGGACGATGGAAAGAAGAAAAAAAACCTACTCACTGCACTGCGCGACTGCGCTGCCCGAATCTCGGAAGGGCTTTGATATTAAGCGTTCGTCGCTTTTGAATTAGGAAATGGGGCGGCGGCGGTTCGCCTACGTAGGGCGTTCCCTTTTCCTTTGTGCGGGAATAGCCAACTTCAAGCACCATAGGGTCGAGGCTCTGAGTGACGCTGGAAGAGTCGGCTTTTTTATGGTAAGAGTTCGCAGGATGAGCCGGGGAGGCGAGGGGTCTCGTAGCGTGCGTCAACGATGCGGACTGGCTCGACGAAGCGGCCCTGCAGGTGGGGGATGTGCTCTAGGAAGATGGCTTCGTGATCGAGGGCAATGTGGTTGAAGAGGACGAGGTGCTGGTGTAGTTGCCCCATGTCGCCGACATGCGGAATGACGGGAACACCAAATTGGCGCGCCATGAGGCTCACGACGAGGAACTCGCTGACACCGGCCACGCGGACGGCATCAACCTGGCAGATCGCCATTGCGCCAGACTGGAGGTAGTTTTTGAAAAGAATCCTGTTCGGCACATGCTCGCCGGCGGCGACTTTGGTCGGGGCGATGGCATCGGCGATCGTGCGGTGGCCGAGCACGTCGTCAGGATGGGTGGGCTCCTCGAGCCAAAATAAATTCAAATCCCGCGTTGCTTCGGAGAACGCAATGGACTGGGCGATCGTCCACTGCTGGTTAGCGTCAACCATGAGGCGAACTCCGTCCCCAGCCGCCTGGCGGACGATTCGCGCGCGGCGGATGTCGCGTTCGAGATCGGGTGAGCCGACCTTGAGCTTCATTGCGGTGAAGCCCTCGGTGGCGGATTTGGCGACATTGGCGGCGACCTGCTCGTCGGAGTAGTTAAACCATCCGATAGATGTGTCGTAGCCTGGGTAGCCGGCATCGAGGATTCCCATCCGTTGGCTGCGTGTGGGCTGAGCGGAGTCGAGGAGCGCCCGTGCCGCATTGGCATCGATGACATCGGTGAGATACGAAAAGTCCAACGTCGCGAGGAGTGCATCCGTATCGAGGTCCAGAAGTAGTTTCCAGAGCGGAACCCCGCGCTTGCGCGCCCAGAGGTCCCAACAAGCGTTCGTTACCGAGGCGAGTGCAAGGTGTACGATGCCTTTATGGGGCCCAAGCCAGCGGAACTGCTGTTCATCGGACATCGCGCGCTGGAGTTCACCGAATCCAGCCATCACTTCCTCGATGTCACGGCCGACGAGTTGGCGTGCGTAAAACTCTGCCGCGCGGCAAACAAGGTCGTTTCCCTCGCCAAGAGTGAAGGCCAGGCCGGTCCCGACTAGGCCGGAATCGTCATGGAGTCGCGTGACCGCGTAGGAATAAACGGGGTCGCGGTGGATGGCATCACTCCCGTGACCAGAGCCAATCGGGAAGCGGGCGTCGCGTGTGGATATTTCTTTGATCATAAAAATTTCAGCGCCGGTAGCCGAGTTCGGCTCCTCCGGTGATATGCATGAGGTGGCCGGTGATAAAGCCTGACTTATCAGAGAGCAGGAACACGCAAGCCTCGGCGACGACATCGCCCTCGGGGCAGAATCCCAGCGGGTGGATTTCATCGAGATAGCGGCTGATGCCCGAAGGATCCGGTTGCTCGGAGGCCCATTGGCGAAGCATGGGTGTCCAGACGCCGGCGGGGCAGACGGCGTTCACGCGGACAGCGAATCGCGCGTAGTCGAGGGCCATGGATTTTGTGAGCGCGTTCATCGCACCCTTCGTGGCTGAGTAGGCGGCGTGGATTTCCTGGCCGATCTCACCGACGAGACTGCTGGTGTTGAGTATGCTCCCGCGCGAGGATTTAAGGGCTTCTAGGCCGTGCTTCACAGTCCAGAAAACTCCCTTAAGGTTGATTTGGAAAAGGCGGTCCCACTCGGCTTCGGAGGTGTCGTGCAAGGCCGCTGCCGGTGAGGCAATCCCGGCATTGTTGTGAATCGCATCCAAGCGACCGAAGCGTTCCAAGATTTTTCGAATAGCTTCCTCCACCTGATGGCCATTGGCGACATCGCAAGCTAGCCCGATGTGGG
>CAMDOJ010000077.1 GCA_945903555.1 Chthoniobacter flavus | reverse complement strand
AATCACCTCCTCCCGCACATCGGAATCCCGTTCAAGAAGTGTCCTCGCCTCCGCATCTGCATCAAAAACCTCGGCATCAATTCGACTCGCCAGCATTCGACAGAATGTGGATTTCCCTGAAGCAATACCGCCTGTGATGCCGATAACTGACATACTAATATCTTTTATGAGAATCTAAATAAAACGCACGTTTTGCTATCTTAGGTTGATCCAGCCAGTCGTCCCGTATTTTTTTTCAACTAGGGCAGCGATGTCCGCCTCCATTTTTAATGGGATTGAAAAACGAGACCGTTCATCAGCCCAAGCTGCCCCAATGACATCTGAAGGGATATTTTTTAAATGAAGTGAACCTTGGTAGAGCACACCTGATTTGCTGCGGCGGAGTGCCCCTCCACAGATTTTTACGCCATCAAGAATGATGTCGAGTGATACGGGACTTTGAAAACAAGCCGGTCCTTCGCAACATTCTTCAGGCAAAACCAAACGAACCCCACCGTGAACTCCCGCAAGTGCCGCAGCAAGCCCCTCATGAATTTCACGATATATTCTTAAGGATGACATTCCCGCAAGCGGAGCACTTGCCGGAATGGCCAAGGCCAAAGTGAGATCCTCTCCGTGCAACACCACACCTCCCCCCGTCCATCGCCGCATCAAGGGAAGTCCCTCTGCAAAATTGCGGATTTTTTCCAATCGTTGGGCATAGCCGAATGTCGCTGCGGGGGAGGCCCATTTGTATAAACGCAGCACTGGACGATCGGAATGCTGAAGCAAAGCCTCATCACAAGCCATATGCCCTGCTGCGGATCGCTGTGACGCATCCTCCCAAATATCTAAATGTGAAAAAACCATCGTAGAATTTCCGATCGAATCACCTTCTCTTCTCCTTGTCGGCGGAACACTTCATGTTTAGGCTCCTTAATCATGGCAAAGCAAGCACTCGGCAAAGGTCTTAGCGCCCTCATCAACAAAAGAGTGGCCAGTCCGGCCCCCTCGGAAGAACACGGCGAAAGAATTCAAAAGGTTCGCTTAAGCAACATCATACCAAGCCCCTTCCAGCCACGTCAGGAGTTTCCCACCGAGCATTTGCATGAATTAATCGAAAGCATTCGGGAGCGTGGCATCATCCAACCTCTCATCGTCCGAAAGGTCGCTGGAGTCTACGAACTCATAGCCGGTGAGCGCCGATGGAGAGCCGCCAAGGAACTCGCTCTCGCTGAGGCTCCAGTCATCGTACGAGAAGCGACCGACCGCGAAGTTCTTGAGTTGGCGTTGATTGAAAATCTTCAACGCGAGGGCTTGAATCCGATCGAGGAAGCCGCCGCCTACGCGAAGCTCTACTCGGAATTCAAACTCACCCAAGAGGAAATCTCGAAGCGAGTAGGTAAAAGCCGCGCCTCAGTCGCCAACGCCATGCGCCTGCTCGATCTCGTCGACGAGGTGCAAACTCAACTCAAGCACGGTCGTCTCACCGTGGGACACGCGAAGGTCCTGCTTTCTCTCAAAAATCAGGATGAGCAAAAGTGGCTCGCGGACCAGATTCTCCGCAACAGCCTCTCTGTGCGAACTGCTGAAAAAATGGCCGCCCAGCAGCATGCCAAATCTGGACGCACTCCCGCACGTCGCGGCGACAAGGGAACACCCGACATCACTCCAGCCATCACACGAATTCAAAACCTCCTCACCCACCGCCTCGCGACCCGCGTACAGCTCCACCACGGTGAAAAAAAAGGTTCCATTCAAATCGAATATTACGGTGACGATGACCTTAATCGCATCCTAGCTCTTCTCGGAGTCGTAGAAGAATAGAGTAAAACGTGAAAAAACTTCTGACCTCCATCGTGAATGCGATCGATTCCGACCACTTCCCGGACGGTGCCGAAAAAGTGCACGCACTTCCTGAGCGATTTGAGTTTAGCCGCGCGATCCCATTTATTTTTTTACACATTGGTTGCTTGGGTGTGATCTGGACTGGATGGAGTTTGGTTGCCGTAGCTGTAGCGATCGCTTTGTATTTCGTTCGGATGTTCGCCGTGACTGCTTTTTACCACCGCTACTTTTGCCATCGCGCCTACCATACATCTCGCCCGATTCAGTTTATCTTTGCGATCATTGGCTTGACTGCCATGCAGCGCGGTCCTCTCTGGTGGGCCTCCGTCCACCGCCACCATCACGCGCACTCAGACGAAGAGGTGGATGCTCATTCCCCTGTCGCCAAAGGGTTCCTTTGGGCCCATATTGGTTGGCTCACGAGCAGCAAAAACTTCCCCACCGACTACAAACTCGTTCGTGATTTGGTGAAGTTTCCGGAATTGGTTTTTCTCAACCGCTTTGACGTGATCGGTCCGATTGCCCTCTTTGCTCTTCTGTTCGCTTCGGGTGCCTTGATCGAGATGTTCGCTCCTGGTTTGGGGACTTCAGGATGGCAAATGGTCATTTGGGGGTTTTTTATTAGCACAACCATTCTTTTCCACGGCACTTGCTTAGTCAATTCGCTCGCACACATGATGGGCAGCAAACGCTTTGACAATGATGATGATAGCCGAAACAGCTTATTCATAGCCCTCATCACACTCGGCGAGGGTTGGCACAATAATCACCACAAATACCAAGCCTCTGCCCGTCAGGGATTCTACTGGTGGGAAATCGATATCTCCTACTACCTCATTCGACTGATGGGACTGCTTGGAATCGTTCACAATATCAAAGCCGTACCCGATAAAGTCTATGAGCAAGCCGCCGGACGCGTTGCACCGTGAGGGAGCGCGTTGCCGTTATTGGCTCCGGCATCGCCGGTATGGGATCCGCGTGGCAACTTCGCCACAATGCCGATATCACACTCATCGAGCGTGACTCACGTCCAGGTGGTCACACGAATACAGTTTTCGTCGAGGAAGACGGCGCGCAGATTCCAATCGATACGGGCTTCATCGTTTTCAACCATGCCACATACCCGAACCTCGTTCGCCTTTTTGAGGAACTGAGAGTAGAGATCAAGCCGGCAGAAATGTCGTTCAGCGTCCAGCACGAACCGAGTGGACTCGAATACAATGGCATGGGCCTGAACAAACTCTTTGCGCAGAGAAGCAATATTTTAAACCCGCGATTTTATTCCCTCATCGCTCAGATCATGCGGTTTTTCCGCATCGCGCAAAAGGCACTGGAAAATCCGGCCTCACTCGAATGCACGGTTGAGGAATTCACTCGCCAGCACGGACTCGGACAAGATTTTTTAGACCTCTACCTAGTCCCGATGAGTTCCGCAGTCTGGTCCACAGAACCTGGAAAAATGCGTGAATTTCCGGCACTCAGTCTCATCCGTTTTTTTCAAAATCACGGCTTCCTCGGCGTCAGCTCCCATTACCCTTGGTTCACTGTCAGCGGTGGATCTCAAGCCTACAGGAAAAAAATCCTCACGGCCCTCGATCCCGTCCGCCTTCCCTCGAAGGTCGTCGAGATTCGAGAGAATGCCTCCTCCTCAAGCGTGAAGCTCGAGGATGGCACTATTCTGGAATTTGACCGCGTCATCATCGCCACTCACGCCGATGAAGCCTTAGCCATGTTGCCGGAACCCGATGCGCTGCAGAGCCAGATATTGCCAGCTTTCCGATATCAAAAAAACATCGCTACTCTGCATACGGACAAAAGTGTCATGCCACGGACACGCCGAGCATGGGCATCGTGGAACTACCGCATTCAGCGCGACCCTGCGGGCCAAAGCGAGGCCACCACTCACTATTGGATGAACGCGCTTCAAGGCGTCTCGCAGAAACGCGATTACTTTGTCTCCGTCAATGGCTCTGAGACGATTCGACCCGAATCGATCCTTTATCAGACGACTTACGAGCATCCCGTTTACACACTCGAAGCCATGAAGGCGCAACGCGAGCTTCCCAAGCTCAACACTCGTTCTCCGGGCCAAAGGGTTTTCTTTTGCGGCAGCTATTTTCGCCATGGGTTCCACGAGGATGCCTATAGCTCCGCCGTCGATCTGGCATCGATCCTACGACCCAATCTCCGACCATGAGGGCGCAGGCATCTTGCCTTTACGAATGCGCGGTCATGCACCGACGCCTCTCGCCCAAGCAGCACGAATTTACCTACCGGATTTTCCTCTTTTATCTCGACCTTGATGAACTCTCCGAAGTCTCGAACCGTATTCCCTTTTTCTCGCTAAATGAACCGAACGTCTATGCGCTACGAAATGAGGATTACTTCCAATTTCACAGCCGAGGACTGAGGGCGAATCTTGAAAGCTTCCTCGAGACTCAGGGTCTCACTCAAAAGCCCTCACGTATCCGCCTTCTGACTCTCCCCCGCTTTCTCGGCTACACATTTAATCCGATATCGATTTTCTTTTGCTTTGATGAAAACGAACGCCCGCTCACATCCGTTGTTCAGGTCGGAAATACCTTTGGCGAACTGAAGCCCTACTTGGTTCCATTAGATTCTGCTGCCCAGGGATTCCATATTCGTGTCGCAAAAAACTATTACGTTTCGCCGTTCTCTCCCCCAGATTTGGCTTTTGATTTTCGTTTTGATGAACCTGGAAACAGACTCCGAATCTCCATCGACGATTTTCAGGGTGAAGAAAAAGTGCTCCTCAGCACCCTCGCCGGGCCCCGAGTAGAACTCACAGCGGTAAACCTAGCCCTCCTCACATTCAAATACCCACTCATTACCCTGAAGGTGATTTTCCTCATCCACTGGGAGGCCCTCCGGCTCTGGTGGAAACGCATACCGCATCGAGGAAAAGAAGCGGACTCCGAGCTTCAGCAGGGCGCTTTTCGAGGTCACTAAAAATAAAATACGATCCCTTGGGATTGGAATGCCGCCTTTTGGTCTGAGAGGTATTTATCCCCGAGCTTTTCAAAGCCCCCAGAGGCGCGGAACATCTGCAAAAATGCGTTAATCTTTTCCCGTAGTTCCTGCGAATCAAGTCGGAGCCCGATGGCCCAG
The DNA here is from genome assembly GCA_945903555.1 of Chthoniobacter flavus. Classification (GTDB taxonomy): domain Bacteria; phylum Verrucomicrobiota; class Verrucomicrobiia; order Chthoniobacterales; family Terrimicrobiaceae; genus UBA967. The sequence continues at coordinate 3,566 of CAMDOJ010000077.1, read as the reverse complement.
TTTTCTTTCTGGATCGGTGCCAGAAGTGCACGAGTCGAGGAGGGTTGTTCCTGGGCATTTTTCCAAACGCTCATCTGATCGTAAAGAAATCCATCCGCTTTGCCCTGCGTTACCTCCATCACGGCGGCGGATTCTTTTTCGAGCGCAAGAATACGCGCCGCTCGGATATGTCCCCTTGCCCAAACTTCACCAGTCGTGCCCTGTCTGACAGCAAGAGTTTTTCCGGGTTGATCCAGATCGGCGATCGACTGAATCAAAGAGTTTTTACCCACCAATAAAGCCAAACCAATTGTCAGATAGGGATCAGAGAAGGCTATCGAGGTCCGACGCTCGGGCGTATCCGTCATGGACGAAATGATGCAATCGATCTTCCCCGTTTTTAGTGAAGGGATCAGGCCGGTGAAGGGAATATTTTCAATCCGCAACGGACGACCGATTGAATGCCCAAGGGCCTCCGCAAGATCCACGCTCACGCCGAATGGCTTTCCTGCTGTATCGATCGTTTCAAAGGGAGGGTATGAAAGATCCATGCCGACCACGAGTTCGTTGGATGGACGCTTTGACGAACAGGCTCCTAAAAGACAAACCATCGCCGCAATCAAACTCGCAGAGATCCATCCATTAATGATCTGGCTTTTACGCACACATAGGACGTTTCGACAGCTACGCAAGAGCAACGAAAAACAACAGTTGGTTCGAATAAAGTCAGGACGCATCTTGGAGCGACTAGTTATTCACCGCGCCTCCTTTGGGTTCAAGTTTTAACGCTCTTGGCAAATCCCGATTGAATCAAATTCAAATCCTTGCAGAATACGCCGCGTCATGTCCGAACTTTCAAAAGCCTACGAACCTCAACTGGTCGAAGATAAATGGTATGCATGGTGGATCGACCAAGGTCTCTTCGAGGCTGATCCCACCTCCTCCAAACCTGCCTTCTCCATAGTCATTCCTCCACCCAATGTGACTGGCGTTCTCACACTCGGGCATGTTCTCAACACCACATTGCAAGACATCCTTGCCCGCCACGCTCGCCAGACCGGACACGAAGTCCTCTGGCTTCCTGGTACAGATCACGCCGGTATCGCCACGCAGACCGTCGTTGAACGCCGCCTTCGCAAAGAAGAAAAGAAGACCCGGCACGACCTCGGGCGCGAAGAATTCCTTAAGCGTGTCTGGGAGTGGAAAGAGAAGCACGGCGGCATCATCATCAACCAACTCAAAAAGCTCGGTTGTTCCTGCGATTGGGGACGCGAAAGATTCACAATGGATGAAGCCTATGCACGTCGTGTGCAGGAGGTTTTTGTCGATCTGCACAAAAAGGGTCTCATCTACCGCGGCAAGCGCATGGTCAACTGGTGCCCCGTTTCCCTCACGGCGCTCAGCGACGAGGAAGTGATTCCCAAAACTCAGAAGAGCTTTTTTTACCACTACAAAGTCGAAATCGTTGAGAAGCCAGGCACATTTCTCGAGATCGCCACCACCCGCCCCGAAACGATCATGGCCGATGCCGCTGTGGCAGTGAATCCCGCTGACCCCCGCTACGCCGCACTCATCGGGCTTCACGTTCGTCGCCCCCTCCCGACTGGGGTCGAAGTTCTGCTACCGATCATCGGCGACGATGCCGTTGATTTTGAATTTGGCACCGGCGTTCTCAAAGTCACCCCCGCTCACGATAAAACTGACTACGAGATCGGACTCCGCCACAATCTGCCCGTCATCGACATCATGAATCCGGACGGGACTCTTAACGATCTCGCCGGTGAAGGATTTTCAGGCCTCGATCGCTTTGAAGCCCGCACAAAGGCCGTGGACAAACTCCAAGAACTCGATCTGCTCGTCAAAGAAGAACCCCATGAGAACAATGTGGGATTCAGCGAGCGTGCCGATGTGCCCATCGAACCACGCCTCTCGGAACAATGGTTTTTAAAATACCCAAAAACGATCGAAGCCCGCGATGCCGTTCGCAATCATCTCATCCGCTTTTTTCCTGATCGTTGGGAAAAAGTCTACGACCATTGGCTCGAAAATATTCAAGACTGGTGTATCTCTCGCCAACTTTGGTGGGGCCACCGAATCCCCGTCTGGTATCCAGCAGAAAATGCAATTGGCGACGCCTCGAATGCTAAGTGCCAAGTCGAATCGCCCGGCGATGGCTGGGCGCAGGATTCTGATGTGCTCGATACCTGGTTCTCTTCTTGGCTGTGGGCGCATGAAACAATGGACGCACCGACGTTGGCCAAGTTTTATCCGACCAGCGTGCTTGTTACCGGCCCAGATATCATTTTCTTCTGGGTCGCCCGCATGATCATGGCCGGGCTCGAATTCACCGGCGAGGTGCCTTTCAAAAATGTTTATTTTACCGGCATCATTCGCGACAAGCAGGGTCGCAAAATGTCAAAGAGCCTCGGTAATTCCCCTGACCCGCTCGACTTGATTGCCAAATTCGGTGCGGATGGAATCCGTTTCGGTCTTCTTCGCATCGCTCCCCAAGGGCAGGATATCAAATTCGACGAACAGCAAATCGTGGAAGGTCGAAATTTCTGTAATAAACTTTGGAACGCCTGCCGATTCCGTCAGATCCAAGGTCCGATCGATCCGAACGCCGATCCCGCCAAGCACGAACTCTCTCTCTTCGCCCGCGACCTCCTCGCCCGCCTCGACGCGACCATTCAACGCGTCAACGAAGGCTATGACGCCTACCGGTTCAGCGATATCGCTCAAGCCCTCTATGATTTTGTTTGGGGAGATTTCTGCGACCGCTTTATCGAGGTCGCGAAGGCGGACTTCGCTACAGATACACCTCGCCGCGCTGGAACGCTCGCGACCCTCGATTTCACCATCAAGCAAATCCTTCGCCTGCTCCATCCTTACGCTCCGTTCATCACAGAGGAGCTTTGGAGTGGTCTAGGATTGGGTGCCCAGAGCCTCATGCAAAGCGGTTGGCCGACGGAAGGGGGATTCGCCTCAGATCCCCGCGCGGCCCTCATCTACGAGACCGTTTCAAAAACACGCAACCTTCGTGCCACCTACGGCATTCCCGGCAACAAACGTCTTCCGTGGCAGATCAACCCTTCCACTGATTGGCTCGCTGGCGAGCATGCCGTCCTGTCGATCCTCCTCCATGCCGAATCCATTACCTTCTGTGAATCCGCCCCCCAAGGTCACGCCGCCTGCCCCACCGACATCGGCCTCATTTACCTGCCGCTCGAAGGCATCATTGACGCCGCAACGGAGAAAAAACGTCTTCATGGGGAGATTCTCAAAGTGGAAGCCGAAATCGAAAAAGTCGCCCGCAAACTCTCGAGCGAATCCTTCGTTCAAAATGCCCCTGCCGACGTCGTCGCCGACCACAGGCAACGCCAACAGGACTGGATCAACCGACTTGGTGAATTACAACAAGCCCACGACGGCCTCGAAGGATAAACGATCAGCCTCCCCCCATTCGACTCGTAATAATATCTACCCCCGCCTCTCCCACTCTGGCCAAAACTTTACTAGACCAATAAACTGAATTTGATGAGCGTGACGATTCATGAGACTCTGCGGTCACTTCTTTGCGAGCTTGG
>CAMDOJ010000076.1 GCA_945903555.1 Chthoniobacter flavus | reverse complement strand
ATCTCGCCCTGAAGCTCCTTGCGTTTCTCGGCCATGAGGAAGAGTTGCCAAAGGCCTATGCAGTTTGGGTCTTCCTTAAGCGGAACCTTGAGCATTTGAAGCACACCGTCGAAGTCATCTCGATCCCAAAGCATGTGGCTCAACGCTTGAAGACTCTCCCCATTGCCAGGCCAGAGCGAGAGGGACTGACGATATGCTCGTTCGGCCTCTTTATCCATTTTGCGGTGTTTGTAGAGATGGCCCGTCGTTGCCCGCAACTTGGAAAACGAGCGGTGGGCATCAAAGTCGTTCGCGTAGTTGGGATCAGCGAGGAGCTTGTCAATGTAGTCTCCCCAAAAAGCAAAATCCCGTTCGGCGACATCGTTTGGAATTTCAGGAAGCGGATCTTTGGTGATCTTATAAACAAGGCCATGTGGGAGGGCGTGATCGTAGGACCACACAAGAGGGAAGCTTTCCTCGACAAAAAAATCGTGCACATCGCGGTTTTTTTCCCAGATGAGGCGGGTGACAACGCTATGTGGAACGGATGGGTCCAATGTTCCCGCATCGGTTGCGGATTTCATTTCAGCTTTAACGGCCGCTTTAATTTCATCCTCGGTAGGAAAAATAAGCGGGGTTTCTGGATAGGCATCGGCACGGCCGAGCCAGCGTTCGAAAGCATTTTTAGGAACTGGCCGGCTGGCGCTGTAATGGTCGGCGAGGTATTTGCGGTAGAGCGGCTCACCAACGCCGTTTTGAGTGATGATGTAAAGATCGCGGCGATCAAACGCAGGGTCACGCTTCACTTTCGGTGGCTGACCGCTCTCACCGAGAATCATGTAGGTTGGCACGAAGCGACCGGGATCGGTTCCGCCAAAAACAACGCTGCTTTTGGGCAGATCCTTGAGCATGTCATGGCCGAATTGCCATCCGAGCCAGTTGCCGCGCTGACTGCACTCGGCGTGATTAAAGTAGAGCGGCCAAAGTGGAAGGAGAAGCAAACCCCAGCGCAACCAAGACAATCGTGGCATTCGCGCAAAGAGGGTCATCGCGCCTACGACAAACCCGAGTCCAGCAAGAAGTGCGAAAATCAAATTGGTATAGGTGTGATAAGGCATTTGGAGCCACCATCCGGCATTATCAATTTGAGCTCCGTCGGCAACCGGTTGCAGGATTGCCGCGAGCACAAAGGCAATCTCCAGCAAATAAACCCACGTCCTTCGGACGACATCCCGAATGCGGAGAATGGCAATAAGGGCGAGGAAGTAAGCGACAACGCCGAGCGGGGTGAAACTGCGACCGAGTTGAAGCCAAAAAAACCCAATCCATTCTTGGAGCTTGGAAAGTGTGCTACGCGGCAGAGGGCTAGGAGATTCCGCATCCATCTGTTCCTCGCTTTTCTTCGGCGAGGTGCCCATCAGTTTTCCGAGACTGCGCAGACTTTGCTGACTGAGGCTGCCGCCATATTGCGAGCGATTAAACGAAAAGAAAAAGCCTTCGGAGGTGCTAGTGTAGGCCCAGTTCATGGGGGGATTAGTCGATGAGGCGACCGGCATGTAAGCGTAGGGTAGTAATCCCAAAACCACGACCAGAGGAAGATAAGCGATGAGCCCCCACTCGATTCGAAATCGCCGAATCACCATCAACACGCCCGCACCCATAATCACACAATAAAAGAAACGGAGGCCAGTTTTGAGAACAGGTAATTCACCAGACAAAATGGCAAACCCTAGGAAGATGATCAGTATCGTGAGTAGGGCTGCAATAAGCAGATCCCAAAAAATATCGCGCCTCACAAGGAGGACGGCAAGAAATGGCAATGGTGCGAGCGACAAGCTCAGTTGGTGGTTACTAAAAGAAAACGCGAGAAGGAAAAAAGGCAGAAGTAACAATGCCAAGCTCTCAGGGCGACGAAGCCAAACGTAAAGAGAGACAAGATAAAGTCCGATCAAAAGCGCATGCAGTGTGTAAACCTCCGTGATCGTGGCCTGCGACCACATCGAGAAGCTAAAGGTAAAAAGCAAACCGATCGAAAGCGTCACGGTTGAAGTGAGGCCACGCCAGCGATTCAAGGCATCGCCAAGCATCCATCGCGTGGAACTCGAAAAAAGCATCGTCCCCACGGCCACAGCCAGCCCCCCGCAAACACTACTGAATAAATTGATCTCCCAAGCGGCATTGCCTAGCGGTAGCAATTGAAAAATCCAGACGAGCAAAGTCCAAAGCGGGTAGGCAGGTGGATGTGCCACTCCAAAATGCTGCGCTGCTACCATGAACTCGCCCGAGTCAAGCAGAGTGACATTGGGTGCAACCGTCCAAGCATAGACAATGAAAGCAACCAACCCCGTGGTCAGCCCGCAAAGCCAATCCGCCTTACTCCAGATCCGCGACTTCATAAAACGCCACGCTTTTTCATCATTGCTTCCAGTCTGGGGATGATGGTTGGGTCTTCTTTGAGATCCACCAAAGGCGATAAGTCCTCAAAAATCTGGGTGATATTTAATCTTCGTTCTTGGCGTAATAAAACCATGTCGATATCGGCCCAGTCGCGGTCACGGGAAGCAAAGGCCTTATGAACGATCAAATCCTCTGGTGTGCATATTTTTAATTCGTGACCTGGTGCTATGGGGCATTTTACCGAGCGTTTAATCGAAATCTCCTCAAATGGCAAAGCCCCCAAGGCAATATCCAGAGCGATTCCATCATGGCTCCATAGCAACAAAACTCGGTATTCAAGGGCGAATTCACGGCCGTTTTCCCGCCGTGGTTTGTATTCGGAGAGCAGTTGATCCACAAACTCCTCTTCATTTCCAAAGCCCGTCAGCAAAGACAAATCTGCATCTTGAGTGGCTCGAGGATCTCCCCAGGGCTGAACGGCAAGACCGCAAATAAAGCAAAAATTCCAATTCCTGATTTCGCAGAAATGTTGCAAATCGAGGGCGGCCTTTAAAATTCCACTTAGATCGAACTCGTTCGCCATTTTTTAAAATACATCTGTTGTTCAACCAACCCAGACTCTCGATCTGACGGGCCCATTTGTGCTAGCCAGGAATCGGCCATAAGCATCACGTCATTGATTCTTTTTGCAGACTCCGAAGGTGTCAGGTTTCGCAGTTCCTCTCCCTTCATGCGATCGATTTGGTAGCCGGCGAACTTCCAATTTCGCACATAGGCCTTCATTTTATCCTTCTCGGTCATAGTTTGAGGGTATCGCTATTTTGGGTGCATTCCATCGATAAACGCCCGCCGCCAGTGATTAAAAAGCCTAAAGCTACAAGCCATGAGGCGAATCCGATGTAGATACAAACATTATACCACCAAGGCTGCCGGAACTCGAATGTGACTTCGTGGGTTCCATCCGTTTGGACAGCAGAAAAAGCCAAAAACGCGCGTTGAGGTTTCTCGACCTTTCCATTCTGAATCGCGACCCAATCGGGATGCCATGCCTGATTAAAGACTAACCAACCGGGCTTTTGCGATGCGGCAAAGGGGACGCGCTGATAATCACCACCACTTTTTTGCGGGACGCTCAAAAAATGGGCGCCTTCCTGAATGGCGGTCTTTTCCTTTGGCAGGATTCGTCCGTCTACGATCTTGCCTTGATATCCGGGAGATTCGAGATCCGCGCCGGGCAACTGAATAGCCGCATAGTTATATCTGGCTGCACCCAGACTGCCCATGGCGGAGGATACGTCATCGTTCGGCGCTTGCACATAATCTCGTGCGAGAAAGCAGGGCCCGAGTGACTCTGGAACAGCGAGCACGGCCATGTTGTCATTTTCAAAAGCTGTCTTAAAATTCAAGCGCATCTTTTCCTGCAGATCCTTGGGATTGTCGGGATCGGTCTTATCGATCAAGAGGTAGGCGACACCCGCAATACGCAGATACGACTTCCAGCTCTCTTCGCTCAGCATAGCCGAGCTTTGCAAAAGGGCTGCTCCGCGTTGCTGAAGGTAGCTGTTGAACGCCTCGTTTGCCAACGGACGGCCTGAAATCCACGGCGTCAGGAGATAAAAGTAACGCCCAGAAAAAGCATAGACGCATCCGCTTTGCGGAGCTGATTTCAAGAACTTTTGGGCCGCTAAAAAATCATCGAAAACCGCTCGATCCATCTGCGGTTGAAAAATCGGACGGGCATACGGAGCAGCATCCCATGCGGCAAATAAAATCAAGATGGTCGCGGCAGCCATCTTAGCAATCCGCCATTGCAATCGCTCTAGCAGGACGCCTGCAGCCATCGCTGAACCTGCAATGATGCAAATTGTGCCAGTGACTTGGAAAAAATCGAAAGGCGCACGGATGTTTTTGTAAAGCGGAATCAGTTCCAGAAGGCGAAATCCTGGCACCACCAAATAGACAATGGAAATCCCCGTCGCCAATGCGAGGCCCAGATTTCCTTTGGGAGCGAGCAAGCGAAATAGGATCCACACTTGGCCCGCCAACAAGAACCAGCCCAAGGCAGGAAGGAAGTTTGCAGCTTCCATCGACAATCCTAGAAACTCCATATGACCTCCCAAAACGCTTCTTGGTCCGAAGGAAAGCCAGAAGGCAAACATCGCAAGGCCGATCAAGATGCGTGTTTGGCGACCAACCACAGAGCGCTCGAGTTTGCGTCCGCCGAGCGCCAGCGCCAAAATGAAAAATGTCACCAAGCCGAGGTAAGTCCCACCATTGAGCGTCGTCGGAGCAAATCCTCGAGCCATCCCCGCACCAAGAAGTGTATCGCGATCCAGCCAACTCACCGCGCTCTTCGTGCTGAAAGCCTGTTGCCACCCTTGGAAAGGCCCCATTTCGAACATCGTGATAAAACGAACCTCACGAAGCGTTGGCAAATTTGGAACTACCGCGAGGCAGAAAACCAGTAAGCCAGCGAGTGCAAAAATCTTCCAGTCGGACCGTTTTTTCTCATCCGCAAATCTATATTCAGCCAAGCCGAAGGCCAGCAGAACGGGCGCTGCCATCAACCCCGTCTTCCCATAGGCCATCATTAATGCAGAAAAAAAGACAGCGAACACCGCCGCGCTGCGGGGCGAAGGCTTTCGCACAAGGGCGATCAGAGACCAGAAAATCCACGGCAGCAGAGCAAGCGATACCAGAACCACAAAATGCTCGAACCCCAACGCTCTGGTAAGAACGGACGGAAAACACAAAAAGAGAAAACCTCCCAGCACGGCAGAAAGACGATTTCCCGTATAGCGGTGAAGGAAAGAAAACATCCCCAAAGACCCAAGAGCGAGGCCAGTCGCCAAGGCCACCTTCGGGCCAGCTAAAAGACCCAGCGGCCCACTAAAAGCCAGCATCACGGCATTGGTGAGCATGAACGACCAATCCATCGCGAGACTCGTGCCCTGCATGAACATCGGCGACCACCAAGGAACCCCGCGAACTGACATCGCCGCGCGAAAAAAATCCCCCGCCTTGGCAAAGTTGGCCACCAATTCCTGGTTGGATACCGGTTGTCGCAGCCAAGCCATCAAACAGATTACGAAAAGCGCTGCCACGCATAGGCCCATAAGCCAATTGGCCCGAGGTTTGACGATTTTGGATTTCTGGCGCTCTGCTTCGATATGAGATAAAGGGCTATTCATTGAAACGCATGACCCTCACGAAATTTCGCCATAGTGTAAAAAACGAATATGTGGATCAGGCATGCGGGTCACTTGCTTCGAGATGGATGCGAAGATTCATTCTGCCCAAACGATCTAGAGTTGTCAAAGAAGCCTCCGCCAATTATCAAAGAAGTCTTTGTTTTCCGAACCCGAATTTTTACGCAACCATCTAGGTCCATCATTGCATGAGCGTTCGTTTTTCTCATAAGTCCTGGACTAGAAGTTGGTGCATAGTCGTACTAGTAGCCCTTTGGGCGATTTTGTACCTTCCGCATCTGAGAACTTCACCCGCTTGGTATGGTGACGAGACGCTCACTCTTATGATAGGGAAGTCGCTTTTTCAAGGAGAGGGCGCTGACCGCGCGCTTCTCGCGACATTTTGGCATCCTCACTATCCTTATCAGCCCGGATACGCTTGGGTTGTTGGTTTCGCTTCCACTTTGTCTGGTGGTGATATATATGGAGCCCGTTTTTTTAATTGCCTTCTGGCATTGGTGATAGCCCTACTAATACTCATTGGAGGCAGGCGCTTGTTTGGAACTAGACCCGCTTTAGTGGGGGCTTTGACTTTCCTTTCTTACGAACAGTCTGTCATCCATTTTCGTTGGATCTATTCTCATAATGCCGTGGCTCTCGGATTCCTTATTACTGTTTTATGCCTCTTGAGGAAATCTGTCTTCCGTCGGGATATCTTGGCTGGGTGTGGACTGGCGTTAGCGGCGTTGAGCCATCCTTTATTCGTTCATGGGTCCATCGCAGCTTGGCTATGCCGAATCAAGAGGCCTATCTCGTGGTTTTGGCTGGCTTTTCCACCTGCATTGGCGTTGTTTACAACGCTGGGTTGGACACTGCTTCGTCATGTTCCGCTTAATTGGATTTTCGAGGACATTCTCACGCTCAGTCAGTTCTATGGTGGATACACCCAAGAAAATGGATCTGGATGGAAGGTGCTCAAAAACATAGTGGAGTTTTATTTTCAGGATGCTTTTCATATTGGGTCGTTATTTTCTGCGGTTATTTGTTGTCGGAAAAAATACTATCCGATCCCTATTTTTTTGACCGTAATTTCCGTGCTTTTGCTTCAGAATAGGCAAAATCTGACGCTTTTTTATTATCAAGCGGTTGTTATTTTGCCCCTGCTCGCACTCGCGTATGCTGGCGCCTTGAATGTCATAGACGTGAGACTGCGGCTACTTTTCGGTAGAAAGTCCGGATGGGTGTTCTGCGTATTTGTGGCAATACCTCTTTTTCTTCTGTTTGCTAGCTTGCTTCCAAGCGTTACAGGAAATTTACGGCCGAGGAATGAGCATTGGGTTACCCAAAACTGCGAAGAGGTGGAGGCCGTTGCCAAGTGGATCAATGCTCATGTATGCAAGCGGGACATGGTCGTCTGTCATCAGAATCTAGGCTGGCTTCTCGAATGTAGAACAACCGATTTAATACAAGTTACGGCGTGGAGCGGTAGGACCACGCTTACATTTGAAAAAAATATGGATAAAGAGAGATTTTTATTTCCAGCGGATATCTGGGAAACCAGATATATCGTTATAGGCGATATAGATCAACGGTGGACGTTTGGTCAGAAAAATGTTTCGTGGATTTTAGATTTAATACGAAGCAAAAAATGGAAAATGGTTTGGCAGGGTCCGAACTATACAATTCATGAAAACCCAAGATTTACATTAAAACCTGAGTGAGAATGTCTCCTAATGACTATCGAAAGTTTGGTATGGCCATTTTAGTTGATGGACTTCTGCTAAGCTTCTGAGGCGAGGAACTCGAGAATCAGCTTCTCGGCATCCATTGCCGCCTCGGGAACCAAGCTGTGTTGCATATAGAAATCATGAGGTATTCCTTTCCCCACGTAGAATCGGACTGAGGCGCCCAAGGCCTGAGCGCGCTCGGCAAACTTGATACCGTCTTCGCAGAGGGTATCCTCTTCCCCAACGATAACGAGAGCTAGGAACGCAGTCACGCTAGGGTGATCTTTTTCCCAAAAGCTCGCGAATCTCGACCACCCAGCGATCACGCATAGGCATAGCGGGAACCAGAGCACAGTATAGAGCTGCAGTTGACCCGCTCACAATCGACTCGGTGAGACAGTTGTTCATGGGGTTGCTGTGCCCCACGATTTCAGATCATCAATGGCTGCCTGCACCTGATCCAGTCGCTGTTGGCGGTGGCCCCACAATTCAACCAATAGCGGACTATTATTTTCCGGCAGCACATAGAAGCGGCCCTTGCGATAAATCTCTTTGAAGATGGCATCGACCTCATCATGGTAGGCGTTATGGACTGGACGTATTCCGTCCGCTTCTATTTCCACCGGCGAGCGGTCGAAGATCACGTCATCGGTGGACCGGGCATAGTGATTGACGCGGACGATATTGAAGAACATCTGAATGCCGTTATGAAGTTTCGTGGAGGCATCGCGGAAAAGGATTTCATAAGGCCCATAAAGCCCCAAGGCACGGTAAGGTTTCTGTTATCTGTGGAAGTGAGGGCATCGCGCGGCCCAGTCATTGACGACAGTGGATTTTCCCAAAGAGTGGGCTGCTGATATGGCAATGCGCATGGGGCCGTTATTGATAAAAGATTCAGCCCGCTGAAAATCAAATAACAAAAAGAAGGATTTCATTCGCGTAAGCGGAGTCGATTTTCGATCAGATTCATAAACGGGTTTAGCTTGATTCTTCATCTGGGTCTTTCTATCGCTGGAGGGTATGTTCACGGATGTTTTCAGATTATCTCACTTCGTCAGGTTGGGGCGCTTACTATCTGTGGTCGTTCTTGTGGTAGCAGCGATGGGCGTGGGATATGCTCAAGAAGAAACAAAAAAGCGCAGCGGCCAAGCGGGCAGGGGTTCCATAGACTTGACCAATTCCTTTCGTGGTATGCTCTTCGGATCGTCGATAGAAGAGATGGAAAAGACCATCAAGTTCGAGCCCGT
>CAMDOJ010000075.1 GCA_945903555.1 Chthoniobacter flavus | reverse complement strand
CAAAGGGCTTGAGCGAGCTGGAGGCTAGTCTTCAAGATCTGAAAAAAGCCATTGTTGCAGGTGATACCTCTGCCGCGCAAAGCCTAATCTCCTCGATCAATAAACTCAAAAAAACCTACCATTCCGACCTCAAGTAGGCCGGATGTAAGACCCGATTTCCCCTAAGAACAATTTAAGAACTGGCAGAAAAAAATGCACTGCCCTCATTTTTTCTCCATGTCGGTATTTCGCCTTGGAATTTAAACAATGAAAAGCATCACTCCAACAACCCTCAACGAATTACGAAAAAAAAACACCTCGCTCGCTCTTCTGGATGTACGAACACCAGCGGAACACGCCCAAGTTCATGTGCCAGGGGTTCATCTCATGCCACTGGACCGCTTAGATGCCAGCACGCTTGCTGGAATGCCCGGCTTCGATCAAGCATCGCCGATTTATATTTTATGTCACTCAGGTGGTCGCGCGAAGCAGGCAGCAGAAAAGCTCACACTCGCGGGATATCAGGATTGCATTGTCGTTGAGGGCGGGACTTCGGCTTGGGCCGCAAGCGGCTTTCCCGTGATACGCGGAAAAAGCACGGTCATAGCACTAGAGCGTCAGGTTCGGATTGCAGCAGGAGCCATGGTCCTCAGCGGGGCTCTGCTTTCCCACTTTGTCAATCCGCTGTTCATCTGGTTATCCGGCTTTGTGGGAGCTGGATTAATTTTTGCAGGAATCACGGATTGGTGCGGGATGGGAATATTGATTTCGAAAATGCCATGGAATTCGCGTCCCCTGAATTCTTCAAAAGAGTGAAACTTACTCCGTTTTTCCAACGCGATCTTTGCCAATAGCGGAACGCAGGGACTTCCGGGCAGCGTTATACCATTTCATAGAAACCAATAGTTATCTGGTCGCAGAATAACGTTGCAAGGCTACTTGCCATTTTGAATGAGTGATCCTAAATCGCGTCGCCTTGGATCTACTTGACGCTATGACCTTCAGAAACGGAACCGGGCGCGGAGATGGGCGCGGCAATTGATTTAGCGCGCGGTTCTTCATAAAGTGGTTTCCAACGACGTTCCTTCAGCAGTCGCGTGTAGGGTCCGTTGACTTTTTGCTCCGTGTAGAGATCTCTCCGATTTTGGAGAGTTGTGCAGGAACAAAGGCATAGAGCCGCAAAAGCCAGAAGAAGGTGGGCACATTTCACAGGTGCATCTAGCACTGGCACCATGAGCTCTGTCAAGTTTGCCGTATTGTGATTTGCTCGTTTGCTGACATCTTTTTGTCTGCGCTATCTCAGTGGTATCAACATGGAACTCACAGAAAAACTTCTCGTCTCATTAGGTGGCTGGCCGGTTATGAAACAAGCCCGCGCCATTCACTCGTTCGGAAACGTCAAAGAAGCATCATACGCCCCCCCGCTCCTCAAGGGCCAGATCGCCTCTGATGGGAAGTCGATTCTGGCAGGACTAAGACTGAAAAATCCTGTGGATATTGAGAATCTGTGCGGTTGCCGCGATTCTCGGCAACGCGGGCTCATCTGCGCCCACTCTATCGCCATCGCATTGGAAGTGATGTCGCCCCACAAGGCGCAGAGCGCATCGCTGAATTCACAGAGCACCCGCTCAACCTTGACTGAACGCCCCCAACCGTCCATGGAAATTCCCGTTGTGGATATCCACATCGAAGGATCACTGCGACATCTGGAGGCGAAGATCGCCTTTCGATACTCTACATCCGGCGTTCAGAATTCCGCAGCCGAAGCGGGCGCGCTCATGGAACTCGCCCAACTTGGTTTCGAGGATTCCGAAGGAAAAGCCGTCCTGCGCGGTGAGGATGCCGTCATTCGCTTTTATGCAACGGCCCTTCCCATACTGAAAACAAAGTGGAATATCACCGAAGGCGACCGGTTTAAGCATGTCACAGGTGACCTCGTCCGCATCGAACCCCACTTTGCCATTCGCGAAAAAAGTGAGGGATGGCTCGATTTCCATGTCCACTTTACGGCAGGAAAAGAAGCCGTTCTTTCCGTCCAAGACCTCCAGCGTTTGCTTCGAAGCGGCAACCCTCGCCTTCGACTTGCAGATGGTCGTATGGCTGTCCCCGATTCTCAACTTGCTGACGATCTCGAAGAAGTCCTTCGTGACTGCAATCCCGATCAAGAGCGCGGCGTTTTCCGTATTCGCCAAAGTCAGCGCGGTTATATCGAATCAAGCATTGCCGCTTGGAAAGGCGCTTCAGAGATCTCGCCCACTCCCCGACTCCAACCGAACGCCCTAGGCCCACTACGCGAGAGATTGCGTCCGTACCAGATCGAAGGCGCCCTGTGGCTTTTGGAATCCGCTCGCTCCGGTCTGGGTGGTCTTCTGGCTGATGACATGGGGCTTGGAAAAACCGTGCAAAGCCTAGCCATGATGGAGGCCCTCCCCGGCCCACACTTGGTCGTCTGTCCGTCGTCGCTTGTGTGGAACTGGAAGCGCGAAGCCGGTTTTTTTGTCCCTGATCTTCGTGCTGTCACACTAGACGGACCGGATCGCGAGGCTCGATTTGAGGAGATCCCTAAGTCGAGCATTGTCATCACGAGCTACGCACTCCTGCGCCGTGACATCGAGAAATACAAAGCCCACCATTTTTCGACCGTGATTCTGGATGAAGCTCAACATATCAAAAATCCGGACAGCCAAAATGCAAAAGCAGCCAGCGCGCTCAAGTCCGGAACACGCTTTATTCTGACTGGTACGCCGCTGGAGAATTCCATTCGAGACTTGTGGTCGCTCTTTGATTTTCTGATTCCTGGATACCTAGGTTCGCGCAAGGACTTCCAAGATCGCTATGAGAAGCCCTTGGCCGAAGGAGCCCGAGGCAGCGTGTGGCCGCGCCTTTTACGCCGAGTGAAGCCCCGAATGTTGCGTCGCAACAAAAAAGACATTCTCACCGAACTTCCTGATAAGATCGAACAACTGGTCGAAGTCGAACTGACCCCCGACCAAAAAGCCATTTACACGCAACTCCAAATCGCCGCGAGGGCAGAGGTCGATGCCCTCAAAGACTCCGGCGGTGCTGCTCGAATGCGCGTCCTTACCGCCCTGCTGCGGCTTCGCCAAGCGAGTTGCGACCTTCGCCTGCTAGGTGGCAAATCTTCCAATCCATCGGCCAAGCTGGATGCACTCCTCGAACTCGTTCGGGAGGCATCAGACGGAGGCCACCGCACGCTCGTATTTAGTCAATTCACCAGCATGCTTGACCTTATCGCCCCCGCCCTCGACGAAGCTGGAATCACTTGGTGCCGCTTGGACGGATCCACCCGCGACCGCGCTGCTGTCGTCGAGCGATTCCAGTCGGATTCTGCCATCGCCGTTTTTTTAATCAGTCTCAAAGCAGGTGGCATAGGTCTCAACCTCACCGCCGCCGACACCGTCATCCACTTTGACCCATGGTGGAACCCCGCTGTTGAAGCGCAAGCGACCGACCGAGCCCACCGCATCGGGCAAAAAAATGTCGTTACTTCCATTAAGCTCATTGCCCGTGACACCGTCGAACAACGTGTCTTGGAAATGCAGGCGAAAAAACAAGCCCTCATCACCGACCTACTCAACCCCGACCAAACTACCCTCCCTCTCAACGAATCCGACCTCCTCGAATTGATCGGATAAAGGCCCACAAGGAAAATTAGACCGCAATGTCAATATTTTATGCCTGACCCCTTTTTCCTGCCATTTGAGATCGGGGCAGCTTCGCTGCGGGAGTCGGACGGCGGCGGCGCGCCATCCCTACCTTCGAAAAACGAACGCGCTTCGCTCCATGTTGCCGCAGCACTTCGTGTCAATTGGTTGCCCAGTGCCAAAGGAATGGCGCAAGTCAACATGGTTTAAAGTTTGGAGCTAGGACTGGCAATGACCACAACCGACAGAGAGAGAACCCAACCCCCTGAACGCGTTGAAGTATGTTTTTTGAAACTGGCAATGAGGCAGCGGAGGGAATATGAATGAAAATATGTCAAAAGCTGCGATTATTATTCCCGCGCGATGGGCTTCGACCCGGATGCCCGGCAAACCCCTTCATCTCCTAGCCGGCAAACCGCTCGTTCGCCACGTCTGGGAAAGATGCAGCCGAGTTCCCGATGTGGACCGGATCATTATTGCCACCGATGACATGCGAATCGCCGAAGCGGCATTCGAGTTCGGCGCCGAGGTCACGCTCACCTCCGACAAGCATCCTTGCGGGACGGATCGGATTGCGGAAGTGGCTAAAAAACTCAGCGGATTCGGAATCATCGTCAATGTTCAAGGCGATGAACCTTTTATCGACCCAAAACTTCCGCAAAAATTAATCCAAGTACTTCGCGAGGATAAGTCACTCTCAATGTCGACAGCGGCTTGCCCGATGGAAGCCGCCGAGTTGGGAAAGCCAAACTGCGTGAAGGTCGTTACCGATCTCGCTGGCAACGCGCTTTATTTCTCGAGGGCTGGGATCCCGCACGATCGAGATGGGGACGTCTGCCCCGGACTCCTTCGCCACTTGGGCATCTACGCCTACCGCCGGCGCTTTCTTCTCGATTTTGTGAAGTGGAAACAAACCCCGCTAGAAAATGCGGAGAAGCTCGAGCAGCTTCGTGCCCTCGAGCATGGCGCAAAGATCCACGTCGTTAAAACACGGACTGCAGGTCCCGGAGTGGACACTCCTGAGGATGCCGCCGCTGCAGAAAAAATCCTCTTGAAGAGTAAGCTGACTAAGAAGCGGGTGTAGCCGCCACGCTATTAGTGTCACGGTAAAGAGCTGCGTAAACGCCATCCTTGGAGACCAGATTCGGACCGGAACCATCTTCCACGATACGACCGTCCTTCATCACAATGATGCGGTCGAAATGATGAACCGTGCTGAGGCGGTGCGTGATGATGAGTGTCGTTTTCCCCCGCATTAATTCCATGATCGTGCCCATGATCGCGTGCTCCGTACTCGGATCCAACGCGCTCGTGGGCTCATCGAGCAGGAGAATGGGAGCATTCTTAAGAAAAGCGCGGGCGATTCCGATGCGCTGTCGCTGCCCCACACTCAAGTGGCTACCACGCTCCCCCACAGGACTACTGAATCCTTCAGGCATTTTACTGATAAATTCGAGGGCCTGGGCCTTGCGGGCGGCCTCGATGATTTCCTCTTCTGTCGCCCCAGGTTTGCCATAGGCGATATTCTCGCGAATCGTGGTCGAGAAAAGGAGCGTGTCTTGGAGAACCATGCCGATATGGCTGCGGAGGCTTTTTTTACTGATGCGACGGATGTCCGTGCCATCGAGCGAAATGGAACCCGCCGTGGGATCGTAGAAGCGGGGAACCAAGCTCAGGAGGGTACTTTTTCCCGTCCCCGTTCCCCCAACGAAGGCAACCGTTTGGCCTGGCTTAACGGTGAAGTTGATATCTTGGATGATCACACGTTCGCCCGAATACCCAAAATCCACATGGGCAAACTCGATGCCACCGGCTGCCTCTTTAATATCGAGCGCATCAGGGGCATCGGGGACATCATCATCCCGATCCAGCACTTCGAAACATCTTGCAGCACCCGCTGCCGCCCCCTCGAGCGCCCAAGCAGTGTAGGTCAATTGCTCTAAGGGTTGGTATAGCATCACAATGTAAGCGGAAAAAACCAGCAAGTCACCGAGACTAAAATGGGCCTCGGGTTTGATGACTTGAAGAGACCCGATGTAATACATGAGCGCGGTCCCTGCAGCCATCAAGGTGCCGACCACGAGGGAACTGGCGACGGATGTCATGTTGAGCTTCATGTTGGCCTCGAGACTCTGTGCGGCCCGGCGGCGAAATTGGTCAACCTCAAAGGCCTCTCGCCCGAATGCATGCACCATGCGAATCTGGCTCAAACCCTCCTGTGCAATCGTGAGAAGATCACTTTCGCGTTCGTGAATGCTTGTGGATTGCTTCCGGACGCGCTCAGCGTAGTAACGAATCGCCCACACGACCGGCGGCAAAATAACGAGCGAGGCTAGGGTCAGCGGCAAATTCATCCCCACCATCACCACGAATGTGGCGACCAGCATCACTACCGAGGAAAGCACGGTCGCGAAACCTTTGTTGTAAATCGTCTGGATGCTTTGCGAATCGTAGGCAACGCGGAAACTGGAATCGGCACTTCGCCGGGCATCATGGAATTTCAGCGGCAAGGCTTGGAGCGCGGTATAGAGATCGGTGCGAAGTTTGAGCAGGGCCTGGAGGCCGGCATGAACAAAAAGATAATTCGACCCGAGATTCACCAACCCAGCGAGAAGGCTGATCAATACCATCGCGATGCACAGCCACAGAATCGAGAGGGAAGGATTCGCTCCGCCGAAGCAAGAATCAATAAACGCCCTCGCTTCTAATGTTCCTTTGCTCGTGTCCAGCACACCATCGACAATGTATTTGAACGGCCAAGGCTTAAGGAGGCTCAAAAGGATCGAGAGAAAAGTGAGGAGTACTCCCCCTAAGGTCGGCCAGAAAAAGGGCCGGAAGTAACGGATCGACCGAGCGTAGATATTCACCATCGTCTTTGCTACGTGAGCGCTCCCACATTCGCAAGAGGATTGGAATACACCCTCATCGATGATGAGATTTTATTTGAAGAAACTGGCCTACTAGTAGAGAAGGGACGCACTTTGGAAAACATTTCAACTCATCGTCCACGTAATCTCGACTGGCGCCGCGCTGCCGCTCTCCTCTACGGAGACTGGGGAACGAGTAAAGCCTACGTTCTCGGTTTGGCCTTTGCGGCCACGGGCTTCGCTTCCCTGCCCATCATTCTCGCGGTTTGCGCACTCACCCTGCTGGTTGGCCTCAACTACATCGTCGTATGCCGTTGCTTCCCGGACGGTGGTGGCGTTTATTCGGCAGCAGGAGCTCACGGCAAATTGCTTGCCGTCGTCGGATCTCTTCTCTTGGTGGCGGATCTCACGGTCACAGCCGCGCTCAGCGGTTGGGCGGCTCTCAGCTATTTAGGCGTGCCTCAACAATACGTGATGATCTCGACCATCGCCGCAATTCTTCTCATTGGGGGCGTCAATTTTTTTGGTCCACGCCATAGCGGCAGCTTCGCAGTCACGCTCGCACTACCGACTGTGGGCGTGATCATCGCGATCATTGCCCTCAGTGTTCCATATCTCACATTCACAAACTTAGAGCCACTACATGGCAGTTACGGACATGTATGGATCTCTTTTGTGGGGGTCATCCTTGCCCTTAGCGGTGTGGAGGCGATCGCTAATCTCACGGGCACCATGAAGCCCGACAAAAACTCCCCCGTTGGCCATCCCCGCATTGGTAAAAATTCCGCCAAGGCGATCATTCCTGTGGCTATTGAAGTCAGTCTCGGCACGGTCCTTTTAGGGTGGGCGGTTTTATCCCTACCAAAATCCCTCGCCCCCGAGATGATCGCCCGCAAAGAGGACATGCTTCGCTTTGTGGCCGAGCAATATGGCGCACTCACCTTTGGAGCAACTTTCGGGCACCTTTTCGGACTTGTCGTCGGTGTGATTTTCGCTCTTCTGCTTTTGAGTGCGGTGAATACAGCTGTTGCCGCCCTCTTGGGCTTGCTTTTTATGATGTCACGCGAAGGCGATATGCCGCGTGGATTTTCGAAGCTCAATGGATTCGGTGTGCCCAAGGCCCCGCTGGCCATCGCCGTGGGGTTTCCTATTATTATCCTGCTGATCTCGGACAACTTTGAGGCTCTTGCGAATCTCTATGCGATCGGGGTCGTTGGCGCGATCTGCGTGAACCTGAGTTCCTGCGTAACCAACTTCAAACTCGAGATGCACTGGGGCGAGCGCATCCTCATGGGACTGACCGCAGCCATTCTGATTGCGGTGGAGTTCACCTTAGCTCAAACAAAGCATGACGCCCTGTTTTTTGTCGTCTGCGTGCTCATTGTGGGCCTCGGGCTGTGGGCTTACTCGAGAAGACTCAGCGGAGTCACCACGCTCACTATGAGCAGGGAGGTCGCGCAGCTTGTTCGCCCAGAAGTGGTCGAAAGCCTCCGTCAACCGGCACACGAGACTCAGAAGATTCTTGTTTCCGTGCGCGGTCTCACCCCGGCCTTGAGCTTCGCCCTCGATGAAGCAGAGCTCCGTAAGGCAGCGCTCTATATTCTTTATGTTCGAGAGATTGCTGTCCTTTACCCCGGCATGGCTCCGAAAGCGATCGCTTGGAAAGATGATCCCGAGGCGAGCGTGATTCTCAATACAGCCGTACAGATCGGCTAATCCCGTGGGATCACCACCATTCCGCTCTTCGCTTCAGCTCCTGATGCAGCCTCACTCATTGTCGATACGGCCGCCACGATCGGCGCCGACTACTTAATCTTGGGAGCCACTCACCGAAACTCACTCGCGAAGGTCTTAAGAGGAAATGTGGCCACCCAAGTCGCCAGCAGTTTGCCAGAAAACATCCAACTCATCATTCACGGTTGACCGGCCGGCGCCGTCTCGAGCGGCATTGGCCTATCGTGATCAAGATGGGACTCGCAAATAGCAAAAAATTCTATCCGCGTGGAGCATCGCCGGATGTCGTGTAAAAACTCCGCAGAGCGATCAAGTCCATCGCCGAGGAAATTCATGTATTTTTTCATTTTCTGAACTTGGGCTTTCTCGGGAACATCAGCATCGCAGGCGGACTCGTAAAGGGCGACGATGTAACCAAGGACATCGCGACCACTGGGCAGCTTCAGATCACGCCCAGCGAGTCGGTCACGGA
>CAMDOJ010000074.1 GCA_945903555.1 Chthoniobacter flavus | reverse complement strand
GTCTCGAGATAGTCCTTCACGACGCGAGAACCGGGAGCGAGGGATGTCTTCACGGCGGGATCAACGCGGAGTCCCCGGCTGGCGGCTTTTTTCGCGAGGAGGCCGGCGCCGATCATGACGCTTGGGTTACTGGTGTTTGTGCAGCTTGTGATAGCAGCAATCAGGACCGAGCCGTTGCGGAGATGGAGGTCACCTTTGGCGTGCGGCGCGGTAATGGCGTCGGGGGTCGGACGGTCATTGAGCATTTCGGCCTCGTCGGCGCTTTGCGCGGCGTTGCGTTTAACGGAGGCAGAACGACCAAGATCCGTGGCCGCCTTACCGTATCCACCATCGGAGACGGATTTTGTGAGCAGGCTGTTGAAGGTGTTTTTGAGGTCGGGAACATTGATGCGATCTTGCGGGCGCTTGGGACCTGCTACGCTGGGTTGGACAGTCGAGAGGTCGATGTCGATATCGACGCTGTATTCGATGTCCCCTTTTTTCGGCATCCCGAAGAGGTTTTGCGCCTTGAAATAGTTTTCGAACGCGCGGCATTGCTCCGGTGTGCGACCGGTTGCGGCGAGGTAATTGACGGATTCCGCATCGACGGGGAAGAAACCCATCGTGGCACCGTATTCGGGGGCCATGTTTGCGATGGTCGCACGGTCGGTGAGCGGGAGTGTGACAGCGCCCTCGCCGTAGAATTCGACAAATTTACCAACCACCTTCGCGGCGCGGAGGAGCTGTGTGACATGCAGCGCGAGGTCGGTCGCGGTGACACCTTCGCGGAGTTTATTGGTGAGGTTCACGCCCACAACTTCTGGGGTGAGAAAATACACGGGCTGGCCGAGCATTCCTGCCTCGGCCTCGATGCCGCCGACGCCCCATCCAACAATGCCGAGGCCGTTGATCATGGTCGTGTGCGAATCGGTACCGACGAGCGTGTCGGGATAATAGATCGTGCCGTTTGCGTCTGGAGCCGAAAGCACACCCTTTGCGAGATACTCGAGGTTCACTTGGTGAACGATGCCGATGCCGGGAGGTACGACGCCGAAGGTCTGGAATGCTTGCTGACCCCATTTGAGGAACTGGTAACGCTCACGGTTGCGCTTGAATTCCATGTCCAGATTGAGCTGGAGCGCTTGGGCCGAACCATAGAAGTCGACCTGCACCGAGTGGTCCACCACGAGATCGACAGGCACGAGGGGCTCGATGATAGCAGGATTGCCGCCGAGCCCTTTGACTGCGGTGCGCATGGCGGCGAGGTCCACCAGAAGCGGAACGCCGGTGAAGTCCTGAAGCACGATGCGGGCAACAACAAAAGGGATTTCCTCCTGCGCGGGGGCTTTCGCATTCCAGTTGGCGAGCGTTTCGACATCGCGGGCCTGAACTTTTTTCCCGTCGCAATTGCGAAGCACGGATTCGAGGACGATGCGGATGCTGACTGGAAGTTTGGATATCGGACCGACGCCAGCCTCTTCGAGAGCAGGGAGCGAGTGAAGGAACGAGGCGGAGTTGCTACCGGAGTCGAAGGAACGCAGGGTATTGAATGGCGATGTCATGGTTTAAATAAGTATCTCAAACATATTTTGGGGCACGGGGGCAATAGTGATTGATGATTGGGACTGCAAGTCTAGGCATGGCGCCAGACTGACAACAGCGGAGTAAACTTGCTCGCCCCCATAGGCGCAGCGCCTCCTTAAAGGCAAATCTACATCCTCACCGTTGAGGGAGATTATCGGAATGCGATGAGGAACGGCCACTTTATTAGTCTGACCACTAATCCAATGGAACCCGCAACGAGGGCCATGGGAATCCTACCCAAGCGAATGAAGGGCAACAAAGCGGCCTTGGCGGCGGGGAATTTGGAATAAAGAATCGAGACGCCCACGATGATGACGATCCCAATAAATTTCTGCCAAGTGCTAACGTGCACTGGGCCAGGCAAAATCTGAAGCCCACTATGCGGATCGCTCAACAACTCATAGACGAGAATGAATCCGACATACCCAATCAAAAGGAACGCCGTGTGCTCGAGAATGGGGTATTTTTCAATGAGTCTAATGCAGGCTCCGGCAACGAACCGCAGCGCCAGAATACCAATAAACACGCCCGTGCAAACAACCCAAAGCTTAGGGCTCATCGCCACAGCTGCCACCACATTGTCCACACTCAGGCTCAAATCCATGATCTCAATAGCGATGATCGTGCCCCAGAATCCCCTCTCACGATGCTGGCCTTGGGGTCCATTTTTTCCCGCTCCCGCATCGTGAAAGTGACTGCACATCAGATAAACGAGGTAGGCCGCGCCAGAGATTTTGAGCCACGGATTTTCAATGATCCATGCGGCGAAGGCTAGGCATAATCCACGAAAAAAATAGGCGCCGATAATTCCCAATTTCAACGCCATGTATTTTTGCTTTTCAGGCAGGTGGTTGGCCATGGCGGCGATGGCAAGGGCATTGTCCACACTCAACAACCCCTCGATGATGATCAGCGAAATAATCACTGGCAGGGCTTCAACCACTGCGGCAGAGGACGGCATAGTGAGGCTGGAAAAGAATTCAAAGATAGTGGCAAACATGGGCTTGATAGTTATTTTAACTATTCCACGGCATTTGACAAACCCATCGTGAAGAAAATCGCCCCCCTACCTGATTGCAACCGGGGGTTGCCCCCACAACGCTACCCTCTAGGATGAAGGCTTTTCAACGGGATCAATAACGATCAACTCACTCGCGAACGGAGTTTTTCCCCATAGCGGAGTGACAGAAACTTTGAGTCCCCGATTTTTGAAGTAACCGAGCAATTCTCTGCGGACTGGAAAGTTGATAGCCCCACCGCGGATCCAGCCTGTCGCTCGCGTCCAGAACTCTTGAATCAGCGTTAGCGCATACCGCAATCCAACTCCTTTGAAAGCAGTCCGAATCAGCACCAGCGATCCCGCCTCAGCCGCATCCGCAAGCCGCTCGAGCATTTTTTTCTGCTCGGTGGGGGGCAAATAATGAAGGACATCAACAACAAAAACGCTGACTCCCGGAGGGATCGGGGTATTGAGGGCATGGTTGACTTCATAAGCCACTTCCTCGAAGCCATAATAACGCATCGTTTCCAGCGCTTTATTGATTTTCCAAATCGAAGGGTCCACTCCTCGGTAGGGAAATGGTATACCCGCAGCGCGCATGGATATACCGAGAAGACCTAGACCACAGCCGATATCAAGGACAGGGCGCCCACGATGAATAATGATTTTCCAAGCCGTTTTGAAAACAGGATCCCACGCCAACTTCCCGGCGATGTAGCCCTGCAGCCACTTCGAGCGAGTGTAGGCTTGCGCGATTTGTTTATTGGAAAAAGACGTCGCCATGTCACCGGTTGATATCGCAAAAAATCTTCTCGCGAATTGGCGCGGCTGCCGCCCCCTCCTCCCCTGGAGATATCTTTCCCGTGGGTGAGCGTTTGATGGTGGCGGCGGCAAGGCCGGCTGCTTGTCCCACGGCGAGGCAGGTGCCAATCACACGCAGCGCGCCCTGCGCCCGATGAGTCGCAGAAATACAGCGTCCCGCCATGAGAAGATTGTCAAAATCTTTGGAAATAAGCGCCCGAAGAGGAATATCGCACGGCTTGCTTTTCTTAGATGCGTGGGATTTCTGCCCTCGCACGGTTTCTCGCAGCTCAATTGGCCAAGCCGACCGGCAAACGGCATCCTCAAATTCCACACCGTCGAGAATATCCTTTTCCGTAAGACAATACCGCCCTGATACTCGGCGACTCTCTCTCGCCGACGTTTGCCCAGGGGAAGCTGTGATGCGACATTTTTCAAACCCAGTCACGGATACACGAAGATACGCTTCCAACTGCGCTGCCAACTGACAACCTAGAATCTGGAGACGAGTGAGACACTCTGGATTCAATGGGCTGTAATGGTCTCCCTCGGACTCTAAATCAATAGTCCAGCGAACCTGTTCAGCGAGTCCAGTCGGACGCATGACGGCAACGGCAAGTTGCGGATCGAGCGATCCATCTCGAATACCCGCCACAATTTTTTGTGAAAGGATAAAGCGCGAATTATCGTCAACGTCATCCAGATTAACATTTCCAATAGAAAAAATATACGCCGCGCGCTGCAGTTCGGCAGGATCAGCTTCCTCGTAATCCGCACCGGCAAGAAAAGAGAGTTTCGCATCACTGCTCGCATCCACAAAAACTGCGGCTCGAATCGGTTCAGGATGGGTATCAATCTCGATCGATTCAATCACCGTTCCATTCGACAAGACTGATCGCAATGTCGAATTAAAAACAACGATGAGGTTTTTTTCCTTTCCGCACAGTCGGGTGCACTGAATCGAGAAAAGTTGCGGTTCCTGTAAAAGTACGTCCACGCGGTTCATTCTCACAGGCCCCATCGCGGACTCGGTCTTGAGAAGTCTTTCGGTAAATTCCAAAGCGAGCCCCCCGTTGGCTGGATGAGGCACCACGTCATTGCTGATCAAGTAAAGCCCGCTAATACTGTGAACAAGGTCTTGCGAGAGGTTGCCGCCTAACTCGCTACCACGAACGAGGAGCAGCGTTTCCAAGCCCTCCCGCGCTGAAGCAATAGCCGCCGCCACTCCTGCGGAACCGCCGCCCACAATGACGGCATCATAGTTCGATTTAAGGGAAATTTGTTCCAGAGTTTGCACAATGTTTTTCGATCTTTTTCCAGCGAGGTCTGCCACATGGAGAACAAAGATAATCTGTATGTTAACGAATCGACTTCCAATCATTAAAAAATCCACCTGCCCCGGTGACTGGATTCTGATTCAACTCGACTGAAGCTATTCACTCTCGCATGGGTGACTACCGGGCCAAGAGGAGCTCGAGCGTTTGCTCTCCCACGATCGATCTGAACTCCGAAGTGTCCGGCTACAAGCCCCACAAAAAGGACCCCTGCAATGCCCAATCCCCCCTCGCACTTTCAAGGTCGCAAGAGACACCCCTCAAACCTCCACAATCGATAAAACCACCACCTCCCAAGCGATAGGTAGGTTTTCGTGAAATGGGCATTAGGAAATTCAAGCCGAACCACCCCTTCCCCGCACACGCTAACAATCTAGGCAACCCCTAAGTCGCTTCCGCCAAACCCTAGCAGAAGAGCTAATGAAAAAAATCCCCCCCAACTACACCGATGCCGATTTAGTGGCCGGAGTTGAGTTTGATGGCAACGCCGCCATCCGATTGACTCAACTTGGACCAAATCAATCCGTAGAAGGCCACGAACACAAAGCAGGCGAGTGGCACGATGAATCCCGTAGACATATCGCTGTTATCTGCAATGTGCCCCATCAGCTTGGGCATGATCGCTCCGCCCATGATCGCCATCACGATGAAAGACGAGGCCTTCTTGGCGCGACTGCCCAATCCGTGAATGCCCAGCGAGAATATCGTTGGGAACATGATAGACATGAAAAGATACGTCAGAAAAAGGGCTGCCGCAGAGAGCCAACCCAACTTCAGAAAGACCGCGAGACTGCAAAGCCCCGCCAGAATCGCAAAGGCCGCCAGCACCTTGTGAGGAGGGAATTTTTTGAGCAGAGCGGCTCCAATAATGCGACCGGCTAGGAAACACACAAATCCAACCGAAGCCAGGCTGGAGGCGCCTTTATCGCTGAGCCCCAGAAACCCGTTCTTGTGAATCTCAAACCAGGAACCGAAGGTGCCAGTGCTCCACGCATCCGGCACTGGAGGGATCTGCGAGGTCATGTAGTTGATGAAATAAGCGAAGATACCGCACTGGGCTGCAACGTAAAAAAACTGGGTCAGCGTGGCTCCGGAGAAATGCGGGTGACTCCAGATACTATCATTTTTGATTTGGCTGCTTTTGAGAAGGAGTGCGACCGTTCCGAGAGCAGTCAGAATACCCGAGGCGCCCCAAAGGGCTTGATTTTCGGTCATGCCGAGCTTTGCTCCCACGACGGGAATGGCAACGATAGCCGATACGATCATACCAATCGCAACAGAGAGCACCGCGACATTCATCCAGAGCAAGGTTAACGCAAGCCCACGATTGGCGATCGGTTTTCCGTCCGCAGGACTGGCCTCATCGAGATGGAACTCATCGTCGGACTTAATGTCAGGCAATTTACAAAAAGCGAAAACCACGGCCAGAATGAGCACAAATCCACCAATGGCAGCATAAGGTATCCAGAGCGTATCTGAACCCGTACTCTGGCCGCTGGCATCCTTACCGTAAAAGAACGCTGCTCCAGCGATGGGACCAAAAATCCAGCCCACACCATTGCAAGACTGCGCGAGATTGATGCGGGTGGCGGCATACTTGGTTGGCCCCAAAACTGTCGTGTAGGGATTCGCGACGGTTTCCAAAAAGGTCAACCCCGAAGCGATCAAGCATACACCGAGCAGGAAGGCGGGAAACGTGGCGATCTGTGTCGCAGGGATAAACCAGAACCCTCCGATAGCAACCATGATCAACCCCGCGATGATGCCGCCCTTGTAGCCCAATTTGCTCGCCAACCACCCGGCAGGCAAAGCCATAAGGAAATAACCAAGGTAATGCGCAAATTGGACCCAGGCCGATTGCGCCAATGTCAGATGGAGTTCCTCTTGAAAATGCTTGTCCATCACGTCGATCATGCCGTTACAAAATCCCCAAAGCAGGAATAGCGAGCTGACGAGAGCGAAGGTGATGGCGTGATTCCGGCCGTCGGACGTTCTAAAAATCGATGGTTTCATGGATAGTGTTTTCTGCATGGGGGTGGGAGAATAATTTCCCATCCAAATCTTGTAGGCTGATCCTCGATCCGTCGATTGCATTTTTGCGCTACCCAGAAAAACAATTCAGCGGGCTTCGCCACAAAAGATGAATTTTTTGGTTTCTGAAGCGCTTGCCGAGGCGAGAGGTTCGCCAGTTCTACCAAAAGCCGCTTGCTTTTGAATTTTAGTAGAGGGGCACAGCGCGTCTCGCCTGTGTGCTGCGGTCTGCTCATTTGGTTCCGATGGGGCAGGGTGCGAGAAAGTAGACCTGTCTCCACACGGCCGAGACGGCCATGCCCCCCCTTTTCAGCTGCAAAGTCCAATTTCAAAGGGACAATGGTATGAGAACTCATTTACCAGCATCAGATCGCCTCAAATTGGGCGATCTGGCGGAAGAGTTGGTAGCGGGATTCGATTTGGGCGGTGTCCACGGTTTTGAGGCGCTCGAGGCTGAAGGCTTCGACGTTGTAACTGGCGAGCACACTGCCGTAGACGACGGCCTTTTTCAGCAGTTCGAAGGTGACTTCTCCAGAAGCAGCGTTCGCCGCCAGATAGCCAGCCAATCCTCCTGCAAAGCTATCGCCAGCGCCGGTCGGATCGTGGATGTCCTCGAGCGGATATGCAGGACAGCTGAAAAACTTCGCCTCGGGACCGAAGAGCAAGCAACCATGCTCGCCTTTTTTGATGGCGACATAACGTGGGCCCATCGCGCGAATGGCTTTACCGGCTTTGATGAGACTTGTTTCGCCAGTGAATTGGCGGGCTTCCCCGTCGTTGAGGATGAGCATATCCACGCGGGCGACGAGCTTGGTGAGTGACTCCTTGGCAATGTTGATCCAGAGATCCATCGTATCCGCGATCACAAATCGCGGCTGGGTGACTTGGTTCAGAACATGGTGCTGGAGATCGGGGGCGATGTTCGCCAGAAGAACAAAGGCGGTATCGTGGTATTCCTTCGGCAGCGTAGGTGTGAAATGCTCGAAGACATTGAGCGCGATGGACAGTGTCTCGCGGGTATTCATGTCCCACATGTATTCGCCGGACCAACGGAAGGTCTCACCGGGAACAATCTGGAGCCCCTTCAAATCGATGCCGCGATTGCAAAAGAGGTCGATGTGCTCTTTCGGGAAATCCTCACCCACGATGCCGACCAGATTGACTGGAGCGAAATTCGCAGCAGAAACCGCGCCGTAGGAAGCGGATCCGCCCAGCAAGTTTTTGTGCTCGGCGAGCTGTGTTTTGATGTCATCCAACCCAATGGAACCAACGATAAGAACGGACATAGGCGAAAGACCATGCGTTTTGCAGGTCAGGCATTCCAGCAAAAAATACCCGCCGCCACGCTTCTCGGGTTAGAGGTCTTAGATAAACGGCAAGATAGGGAAGTTTCGATGCAGAATCGGTTCCACGGGTGCCTTCAGCCACTTCGATAGCACTGTCGCGTAAACACTCCGAAAATCGACACCATGAATTAGGTCACCGTTATTCAGTTTAGTGAGGCTAGGTGGGGTTCCGAAGATGCCAGGCTTGACAGCTCCACCCGCCACAAACAGCGGGGCTGCGGCGCCATGATCCGTTCCTCCGCTCCCATTCTCGGCCACGCGGCGACCGAATTCACTGAATGTCATCACCATCACACGGTCAAAATTCCCTTGGGCCTTCAGGTCGGCTACAAAAGCGCTCATCGAAGAATCCAACTCGCGCATCAATTGCTCGTGTGACCCCGCTTGGTTGCTATGGGTGTCGTAGCCACCCTGAGCGACATAGTAAACCCGCGTCGGCATTCCCCCACCGATGAGACGACCAACGAGGTTGAGCGAGTTTGCAAGCTTGCTATTAGGATAGGTGACGGACGAGCGGGAACGCTTCGTGATATCGAGCACTTTGTCGGAGGACATGACGGCATCGAGCGCGGTGCGTTGGAGAAAATCTAGTGTCTCGCCGCCCCCCGAGTTCGATCCAGGGAGCATTCCAATACTTCCCCCGTCCATCGATTCAACGTCATTCACTGAGCGGAAAAACTCATCAGCGGCATCGGGAATAGCCGATTGCTTGAGGTCGAAGCGAAACTGCTCTGGCCTCGCAAACGAAATCCCACGGGGCTCTTTTGCCGCAAACGCCTGCGGGGCCTGGTTGCCGATACTCAC
>CAMDOJ010000073.1 GCA_945903555.1 Chthoniobacter flavus | reverse complement strand
GCTATCCGATCACAGATTTTGCATCTCGCAAGCACGGCGCTTGCTCGAAGGCAAGCGATGACGTATCAGCATTGGCTTGAAATCCAGCGATTGAATCCATGAAACCGAAAAACACCCGCGCCGATCTCCATATTTACTCGCGTCACAGCGGGCGCGCGGCGGATTGGGTGCTGAGGCGCTTGGATTTTCCGGCGAGCTATTCGGATCCGAAGAAACTCTATTCGACTCTCCGTGCGGCTGGGATGGATTTTGTGACCATCACGGATCAAAACACCATCGACGGATGCCTAGAAATCGCGCACTTGCCTGGAGTCATCCTCGGCGAGGAAGTGAGCACCCGCTTCCCCGACGATGAATGCCGCATCCACGTTCTCACTTGGGGGATCACAGAGCCCCAGCACCGCACGATCCAAGAGGCACGAAAAAATATTTTCGATCTCCGCGAATACCTCTTCACAGAAAATATAGCCCACTCCGTGGCACACCCGTTCCATAGTGTGAACGGCAAACTCACGGCCCTCCATCTTCAAAAACTCATCCTTCTGTTCCGTCATTTTGAGGGATTGAACGGACGCTATTGCCAACTCCTCAGCCAAACCGCGCAACAACTACTTGGAGGACTCACCCCCCGCGACATCGAGATTTTCAGCACCCGCACGGGTATCGCCCCGACTCATGACGAGGCTTGGAAAAAGAGTTTTACCGGAGGTTCGGACGACCATGGCGGCACTCATCCCGGATCCGCGTACACAGAGACGTCATCCAGCACGAACGCGGAAGAGTTTTTGCAAAACATTCGTCAGGGACGCTGCACCACTGGCGGTAGAGCTGGAACCCCACTCGCGATGGCCCATAGCACCTACAGCACCGCATTTGAATTCGCGAAGGCGCGACTCCCATTAAGTCCAGGCGATCCGACCATGAGTCTGTTGGAAAAGATCACCTCCCGCTTCATGGAAGGTAAGAATCCCACGGAGTTCTCGGCTATGGACAAGTTTGGTTTTTTGGCCCAAGGGATTATCACCGGAAAGATCTTCGATCTCGCCAAAGGTGGAAACATCTCCCTATGGAAGCAACTCTCCGACGCCCTAAACCACCCCGACCTCAAGACCTCCATGGCCCGCGAAACCATGGGTGTAGAGGAAGCGGAACGCCGTGCCTTCCTTATGGCGAATCTCATCGCCAGCAAAATCGGCTACCGCTTCGTCACGGATTTCATCCAGCAGATTTCTCGAGGAAAGTTTCTGGAGAGCATTCAGACAATCATTCCACTCGCCCCGATTGTCGCTCTCCTGAGCCCCTACATTCACGCTTTTCGTCTTCCTCGCCGCGAGTGGTTACGCGAGACCTCTCTGACTTTAATCGGCGAAATCCCAACTCCTCTCAAAAACACCCGTCGCGCGTGGTTCACGGATACTCTGGATGACGTCAATGGGGTTGCAACCACGATCCGAAAGATGACCGCCGCAGGCGTGGCGTCGGGGCACGACATCACAATTATCACCTGTCGCTCCGAGGTTGCCGACCACGGGGTGCCCCTCAAAAACTTCGAACCCATTGGAGAGTTTGAGCTTCCCGAGTATGAACTGCAACGCCTCAGCTTCCCTCCCGTGCTTCAAATTTTCGACTATCTCGAACAGGGTGGCTTCACCGAGGTGATCATCAGCACGCCAGGACCAACCGGCCTGAGCGCCCTAGCAGCAGCAAAGTCCCTCGGCATCCGGGTCGTAGGCATCTACCACACCGACTTCCCTCAATACGTTCGAATCCTCACCGACGATTCCTTCATGGAAACGCTCACTTGGAACTTCATGCATTGGTTCTACAGCCAACTCGACGTGATTTATGTGAACTCCGAGGACTACCGAAAATGCTGGATCGACCGAGGCATTCCCCGCGAACAATTGCGCATTCTTCCGCGCGGCTTGGATTCCCATCTATTCCACCCCTCTCGGCGCGACCACACCTTCTGGAGAGCCAGAGGCCTTGGTGAAGGAGAACTGGGCATGCTTTTCGTTGGACGAATCTCGAAGGAAAAAAACCTCGATCTCATTGTTACAGTAGCCAGCAGATTGAAGGGCTCAAAGGTTCCTGTGCGCCCCATCTTCGTCGGCGATGGCCCCTACATGGCCGAGATGAAAAAGCTCCTCCCTAATGCGATTTTCACGGGCTATCTCGATGGGGAGGATCTCGCTCGCGCTTATGCGTCGGCAGATTTCTTTGTCTTCCCAAGCACCACAGATACCTTTGGAAACGTGATCCTCGAGGCTCAATCAAGCGGGTTGCCCGTGATTGTTTCGGATATCGGCGGCCCCAGAGATCTCGTCGAGCACGGAACGGACGGCCTCATCACCAAAGGCCACGATGCCGCCGAACTGACTGAAGCCATTTGCACGTTAGCGAATGATTCCACCCTTCGACTTAATATGGGCAAGGCTGCGCGAGTGCGAGTCGAGTCAAGAAACTGGACGGAAGCCTTCGAGCATTTCTGGAATGCCTCGCCGGAATAGGCCTGCTGCTATTTCTTCCTCACGCGGAAGCTCTCAACGAGTCACGAGAATGCTCCGATTTTTTTGCAGATAAGCGATTCCAGAATAGACAGTGAGGCTGACCATCACGGGAACCAGCACATGCGTTCCAAATTTCCACGCTTGAGTGCTCCATGAAACGGCGAGCAGTTCCTTAAGCGATAGAAGGGCGAGAAAATAGATGATCGTTATCATCTGCCATGTCGTCTTGTGTTTACCGAGCTTCTCAGCGGGAAGAACGATTCCCTTTGTTAAAGCTAAAGAGCGAAGCCCGGTGATGAGAAATTCACGACTGATAATCAAAATCAACGCCCATGCTGGCATGGCATCGAATTTGGCGAGGCTGATAAATGCTGCCGCTGTCAGGATTTTGTCTGCAAGCGGATCCATGAGCTTACCGAAATCAGTAATGAGGTTCCCACGCCGAGCGATTTCTCCATCGAGGTAGTCGGTAAGAGCTGCTACAAGGAAGATCCCGAAAGCCACAGAGAAACAACCAGGAAAAGGAAGCGCGAAACAGATGACAAAAACAATCGTCAAAAACAGGCGCGCAACCGTGAGTTTGTTAGGAAGATTCATTAACGATCTGCAGGGTGCGAAGATTTTCGCCCCTTCACAATCACATTAACTGGCATCGACTACTTTTGAAGGGCCGCATGCGCGGCTGCGACGATCTTATATTTTTCGGCACTTTCCCGCAAAGCGACGATCTCGGCCGCATTCAACGTACGCACCACCTTCGCCGGCGTTCCCATCACCATCGAGCGGGGTGGAATTTTCATACGTTGCGTCACCAACGCCCCAGCGGCAATGAGACATTGATCGCCAATTTCAGCTCCATCCAGAATCACCGACTTCATTCCAACCAGACACTCGTCACCCACCGTGCAGGCATGAATGATGGCTGCATGTCCAATCGTGCACCAAGCCCCCACTCGAGCTCCCAGATCATCCGCGAGATGAATGATACATCCATCTTGTATATTGGTCGCCTCCCCGATGTGGATCGACTCGATATCACCACGAAGGACGGCACCGTAAAAAATGCTCGAGTCCTTCCCGAGCCTCACATCACCGATGATCTTGGCATCAGCCGCCACAAAAGCGGCAGACGCGATATCCGGCTTACGAGTTAGAAAATGTTGCAGCCTTTCAGCGGTTGTCATCGTGAGCAAAATCCCTTGAACCCCTAGCTGATCGAGGATTTAGAAAATTGATCTAGGCTTAGGCCTTCCTGCGCTTCGCTTCAGCGGTCAGTTGACTCAACGATTCCAGCCAGTCGGTGTCCGAATCCCCCGGCCAGCCCATGGCCTGCCGACGCTCGGAAATATAATAGGCGCGAGTCGCGATACTTTCATTGGATATCACGATCTGAATCTCAGTCGTGATCCCTTTTGCAGGAGCCACTTTAGCCGTAGAACGGGTGGGCTTTTTCGGTGCGACAGATTTAACTGCCGCTTTTTTGGCTGGCTTGGCCTTGGGCTTAACTTCTGTTTTCTCCAAGCTCTTAAAAAGCATCGGAGTTTCTTCATCAGATCGTTTTTTGGCAGCGGGTTTTTTAACCGGTTTCACTGCTTTGATTGGCTTGACCGAACTGGAAGCGGGCTTGGCTTTGACTGATTTGGAAGGCTTTGTTGCACTCATGCCTCAATCTATGAAACTCTCCGACCAAATATGCAAAATAATTCTTCAAAATTTATCACTCCGTAGTATTATGCCCTTATGAGTGCTTTTATCCTTCGTTGGCTAGTAACCACGGTTGCCGTCTACGTTGCAGTGAAGCTGATTCCAGGCATTACCTACTCCAGCGTGGGCGCTTTAGCTGGCGCCTCACTCCTTTTAGGCATCGTCAATGCCTTCGTTCGACCAGTCTTACTTCTTCTAAGTATGCCGTTCATCATCGTGACGATGGGAATGTTTATATTTGTGGTTAATGCACTTCTGCTGCTATTTGTGTCGCAAATGATCCCAGATTTTCAAGTCGATGGATTCTGGAGTGCTTTCTTCGGTGCAATCATCATCAGCCTTACGAGCTGGCTGCTCAGTTTATTTTTCCGCTCCAGCGACGGACGCGTTCACACGATCACCCACCACCCATCCATGAAAAAAGCGAAAGCCCGCTTGGTGGAATGAGGTTATTTGAACACCCTTCACCTCGGGTTAAAGTCTGTGGCATCACAAGTGAGGCTGACGCCTTGATGTGCGCTAATGCTGGTGCTGACGCTTTAGGTTTTAATTTTTATTCTGGATCAAAACGTTACATCGACCCATCCACCTCTCTCCGCTGGATCGCCAACCTCAAAGGCGCCGCAGACAGAGTCGCTGTTGTCGTCAATGCATCTCCCAACCTCGTTAAGGAACTCTGGGATTCCGGATGCTTTGAAATGATTCAATTCCACGGGGATGAAACCCCATTGCAGTGCGAGTCGCTCGGCGTTTCTCGCTGGATGAAAGCCGTTCGTGCACGGGATGCAGCCACGCTCTCGCATTCCCTTCAATTTTCAGCACCTCAGGTCTTACTGGACGCTTGGTCTCCTGATGGATACGGGGGCACAGGTGAGGTTGCCGATTGGGGACTGATTCGAGACTTCATCGCCAATTCCCCTTCACTCCAATACGTGCTGGCTGGAGGATTGACTCCCTTAAACGTCGCCCAAGCCATCGAAAAAGTTCACCCTTGGGCTGTGGATGTGGCAGGAGGAGTGGAATCTAGTCCTGGCATCAAAGATACCGCCTTGGTCAAAGCCTTTATTTCAGAGGCTAAAAAATACCGCTTAGAACAAAACGAAAAACCTCGTTGCTAAGCCTGTAATCAGACTCAGCAAAGAGGTTCAACGATAGCGGTTGGCTTTTTTTGGGGCCTTACGCTACGCCAAGATCTTTTTCGACCTGCCAGTATTCCAAGTCCACGAGAGTATCGCGGCCAAAGATGCTGACGGAAACGCGCAACTTGCCACGCACAGGATCGATCTCTTCGACGAGACCATTCTGATTTTCAAAGGGTCCATCGGACACCTTCACTTTATCGCCGACTTCGAAATGGATTTTGGGCTTGACGGTATCCTCACGATCACGGACTTGGGCAAGCAGGGCTTCCACTTCCTTTGCACGCATGGGGATC
Source organism: Chthoniobacter flavus (assembly GCA_945903555.1). Lineage (GTDB taxonomy): Bacteria > Verrucomicrobiota > Verrucomicrobiia > Chthoniobacterales > Terrimicrobiaceae > UBA967. The sequence continues at coordinate 3,252 of CAMDOJ010000073.1, read as the reverse complement.
GGGCGGTCTTTAGTGCCGGCAAAACCTAGGACACCTGCGGTATCCTTGATGAAATACCATGATTTCTCGACGAGTTGGTTGTTCTCATCAAGAAGGTGCATGTTGACAATGACGTATCCAGGGAAGAATTTGCGAGTGGTCTCGGTCTTCTTCCCACGCTTGATCTCCTGCACGCGCTCGGTCGGGATGAGAACCTCAAAAACAAGATCCGCCATTTCCTCCGTGGCAATGCGGCGGTTGATATTGTCGTGAACTTTTTGCTCCTGTCCTGCGAGGACATGAACAACATACCACTGATCTTTCGGAGCTACAGCCATTGTGTTTGTGAACTGGTGGGGTTATGGATGGGTCAAATAACCCACCACATTGATAAGGATAAAATCAAAAAAAGCGATGTAACCGCCGAGAATAATCATGGCCACTAAGACCACAACCGTCGAATCAGTAAGTTCCTTGTAACGACGGAAACCCTTTTCGTTGGGATCCCATGGCCATTGCGCCTTACCGAGTTCAGTTCGAACTTCGGTGGTAAATTTTCGGATTTTTGAAAACATCGGTTTGAGAATCGGGAAAAGGCCACAGGTCAGGAGGGACTCGAACCCCCAACAAGCGGTTTTGGAGACCGCTGCTCTACCAATTGAGCTACTGACCTTCGGAAATTGGATTCCAGCCTAGGCTTGTGTTACTTAGGCGATGATGTCGCCGACACGTCCGGCACCCACAGTGCGTCCACCCTCACGGATGGCGAAGCGGATGGTTTTTTCCATGGCGATCGGAGTGATTAACTCGACTTCCACAGAGACGTTATCACCAGGCATCACCATTTCAACACCCTCTGGCAATTTGACAGTTCCAGTCACGTCTGTCGTGCGGAAGTAAAATTGAGGACGGTAGTTTGTGAAGAATGGAGTGTGGCGACCACCCTCGTCCTTGCTGAGGACATAAACCTCTGCCTTGAACTTGGTGTGTGGCTTGATCGTGCCTGGCTTGGCAATGACCTGACCGCGCTCGATGTCTTCTTTTTTGACACCACGGAGAAGTACGCCAACATTGTCACCAGCTTCAGCGAAATCGAGAAGCTTACGGAACATTTCGATGTCCGTGACAGTTGTTTTCTTGGTGTCAACGAGACCCACGATTTCAACTTCTTCCATTTTCTTGAGGACTCCACGCTCCACACGGCCAGTAGCAACAGTGCCACGACCTTCAATGTTGAAGACGTCTTCGACAGGCATGAGGAAAGGAAGATCTTTGAGACGCTCGGGCTGTGGGATGTATTCATCAACAGCAGCCATGAGATCAGTGATCGATTGTTCGTATTCGGCGTTGCCTTCGAGTGCTTTGAGGGCACTACCTTTGACGATTGGGATGGTGTCGCCTGGGAACTCATACTTGCTGAGGAGTTCGCGGATTTCCATCTCGACGAGCTCGAGAAGATCTTTGTCGTCCACCATGTCCACTTTGTTCATGAAAACAACGATGGAAGGCACGCCGACTTGGCGGGCAAGGAGGATATGCTCGCGGGTCTGAGGCATTGGGCCGTCAGCTGCGCTGCAAACAAGAATAGCACCGTCCATCTGGGCGGCACCGGTGATCATGTTTTTAACGTAGTCAGCGTGACCGGGGCAATCGACGTGCGCGTAGTGACGTTTTACGGTTTCGTATTCGACGTGGGCGGTATTGATCGTAATGCCGCGCTCTTTTTCTTCAGGAGCTGCGTCGATTTCGTCGTATTTTTTCGCCGTTGCGCCACCGCTTTTCGCGAGGACGGTTGTGATCGCGGCGGTGAGTGTCGTTTTACCGTGATCAACGTGGCCGATGGTGCCAATGTTGATATGCGGTTTATTTCTCTTGAACTGTTCTTTAGCCATCTTGAATTTTCGGTTTGTTGTTGGTTGCCGAGCGATGTTGGTGGAGCCCATGACCGGGATTGAACCGGTGACCTCGTCCTTACCAAGGACGTGCTCTACCGACTGAGCTACATGGGCATTTGGCGACCGAAGCCGCAGTGGTGCACATCGAACAGCGTATTTTTTTGGTTTTTCCCAAGGAAAAAGGTGATGAAGCAGGCCGTGTTTTTAGGTGTAAAAAAGCGGATCGCGTCGACTCCCAATTCCGAGAGGAACGTAGAACCTAGCGACTGACTCCAATCTGTCAAAGACAAAATGCGCCTTATTTCGCGCTCGATCATTCCTCCCTTCCCAGATGAAAAAATTTAAGCGGACTGTTAAGGATTCGTTCCGTGCTGGATTTACTCGAAAGGGGATGCGTAGTCTGCGATCATGCAAACAATCCGCATTCAGGAAATGCCGGTGACCGACCGTCCGAGGGAAAAGGCCGAGCGGTTGGGATTCGATTCCTTGTCGGATTCGGAGTTGCTGGCCATTTTCATTCGCACTGGGTTGCCTGGAAAAAATGCCCTCCAAATCGCAACCGACCTTCTCCGAGAAGCTGGCGGCTTTAAAGAACTCTCACGCTGCAAGCCTAAGGAGATTCGAAAAAAAGGGCGCGGTATAGGCCCGGCGAAATCGATCGAACTTGCGGCAGCCTTCGAGATCGGGAAACGTCTGGCTCGCGGAGACACTCTCACACCCATATTAGACACCCCTCAAAAGATTTTTGATGTTTTCGGCCAAGAATTCATGGCGCTTCGACAAGAATCCCTGCGTGTCTTGCTATTGGACTCGAAATTGCGCTTGATCCGCGCGGAGGAAATCACTCGCGGTTCGGTGAATGAGAGCTTAGCTCACCCAAGAGAAATTTTTCGTCCTGCTTTCATTCATAGCGCCTACGGTGTGGTAGTACTGCACAACCACCCGAGCGGCGATCCGTCGCCAAGTACGGCTGACTACCGTGTCACAAAAAATCTTCTCGAAGCGGCGAATCTGCTTCAGGTTCGACTCGTCGATCATGTCATTCTTGGCTCGCCCGAGGGCGGCCGCACACCATTTTACAGCTTCCGCGAAGCCGGACTCATATGAAAATTCATCCCACAGCTATTATCTCCCCCACAGCTCAATTATCTGACGACATTGAGGTCGGCCCAAACGTCATCATTGGAGGTCAGGCGAAAGTGGGCTCGGGATGCACGATCCAAGCCAATTCCGTTTTGGATGGAAAAATCACACTCGGCGACAACAACACCGTCGGCTACGGGGCCATTCTGGGTGCACCTCCACAAGATTTCGCCCACTCGCCGGACATCGAAAGCGAAGTCATCATCGGAAACAACAACCGCATCCGAGAATACGT
>CAMDOJ010000072.1 GCA_945903555.1 Chthoniobacter flavus | reverse complement strand
AGTACGTGCGAGCAGTGGTGGGATTCCTCGGGATCCAGCGTAGCGGAATCCCAATTCTCAGGGCGTAGGTGAAAGCGGTGCATGTTTTTTAAAAATGTAATCACGGAGTGAGTCGCGCCAGTGGCGTGGAGAAATGCCAGTCACTGAAGTGAGTTTCCGTGTGGAAAGAATGGAGAAAATAGGGCGCGGCGCAATGAATTGTTTCATGTCAGCGAGTCGAATCGGAGCCACGGTTGTTGTTCCGACTGGTACCCCCGCTTCGCTAGCAACGGCCAGCGCGTAGGCGCCATATTCCTGCCAGGAACAATCGCCTGCATTGCAGGCATGGTAGAGGCCGCCCGGCAGATCCAAATTGAAAAAAGGCTCCATCCACTCAGCTACATCCACAGCCGAGGTGGGCGAAGAAAATTTATCAGCGATGGCTTCAACGTGGTTTTCGGTTAGAGCGCGTGAGATCAGGGAATCCACAAAGGAGGGCTTTGCAGGCCCGAAAACCCAAGATACACGAACAACCAGCCCGAGTTGACCAGTGGTGAGCACTTCGTTCTCACCGGCCAGCTTTGTAGTTCCATACCAACCGCAAGGGTGAGCCGTGTCGGTCTCGGTGTAAGGTTCACGCTGGGTGCCATCGAAGACATAATCCGTGCTGAAATGAATGAGACGTGCTCCTCGGGCCTCGGCGCAGCGGGCCATCACTCCGGGGGCGATTGCATTGACGATACGGGCTTCTTCGAGGTCCTGCTCACATCGATCCACATTGGTGAGTCCGGTGCCATTCACCAGAATATCGAAATCGTGCGAATCGAGGAGACGCTCCAAAGCGTCGGGATCAGCGACATCGAGCTCTGGTCGCTTCAGTGCCGTGACTTTGTGATGCACCCGCCAACAATCCGCCAGGGATCCCGCCAAGCGTCCGCCAGCGCCAAGGATGAGGATTTTTTTTGGCGAAACTGGCATGAGGGATTAAATCTCCGTTGTTCCGGTTATACCAAAAGCAACTTGCTTTTGGATTTTTGGAAAGAGGCGGCGTCCCGCCTGTGTGCTTTGGCGTTCTCCTTGGTTCCAATGGGTAGGGTACAGCGAGCAAGCAGGCCAGTCTCCACACGGCCGAGACGGCCATGGCCCCTTCTTTTGCGATGCAAAGTTTAATTTCAAAAGGACAATGGTATTAGGCTCCGGATTCAGCCGGCGTGGCCTCGATTCGCGGAAAGAGTGGGACGGGTTCGCCGAGCACGTGGCCATCGGGTAATAGTCCCCAAGTTGATTGCTCCATCGAGACGGGTCCAGTCCAGTTGAGTTGCGCACGGATCGCGTCGGCCTCGTTGGGAATGATCGGAGTCATCAGGATCGAGACGATGCGCAGGGCCTCCGAGAGCGTGTAGAGAACCTCATCGAGTTTATCGGCCTGTTCCGGATCCTTAGCGAGTTTCCAAGGTGCGGTCTCTTCCACGTAGGCGTTGCAGCGGGTCACGATTTCCATCACTGACTCCAAAGCGGACTGCAACTGGAAGGCCGCCATTTGTTTTTTGTAGGTGGCGGCTTTTTCCGTTGTGAAGTCCGCGAGCGGCGAATCCATGCGGCGAAGGGCTCCTGCACGGTAGCGCTTGGCCATATTCAGGGTTCGGTTGAGGAGGTTGCCAAGGCTATTGGCGAGATCGGTGTTGTAGCGTTGAACGAGGCGGTCGTTGCTGAAGTCCGCATCGCGTCCGGTGGCGATGTCGCTCAAGAGGTAGTATCGGAGAGCAGCGCAGCCATACTTTTCCGCGAGCGCCGAGGGATCCACGATATTACCGAGGCTCTTGCTCATCTTCGTGCCGGCGATATTCCACCATCCATGCACGAGGAGGGCGGGGATTTGATCGTCTGTGAATCCAAGGGAATGAAGCATGATCGGCCAGTAGATGCCGTGCGGGGGAATAAGGATGTCTTTCCCGATCACGTGGACGGCTGGCCACTTGGCTTGAAAATCCGTTAAATCGGCCCCCGGTGTGGCATTGTAGCCCGCAAAGCTGATGTAGTTCACTAGCGCATCGAACCAAACGTAGGTCACAAAGTCGGAGTCGAACGGAAGCTCGATGCCCCAGGTGAGGCGGGATTTCGGGCGGGAGATGCAGAGGTCGCCGGAGAGTTTTTCTACGGCATTGCGGAGTTCGGCCACGCGGAATTCCGGTATCACGATCGGATTTGCAGAACGTGTGCGCGTATCGATGAGGTCGAGGAGCCATTGGCGGCTCTCAGCGAGTTTGAAGTAGTAGTTCTCTTCTTCGATGAGCACAACCTCGCCCCATTCTTCACCGAATTCGCCATCTGGCCCCCGTTCCTTATCGGTGAGGAATTGCTCTTGCCGCACGCTGTAGTAGCCGCTCTGGGAGGCTTTGTAGAATTTTCCCTCATCCCAAAGGCGTTGGAGAATCGCTTGAACGCAGGATTTATGGACATCCGATGTCGTCGCGGCCCAGGCATCGTATTTCAGGTCGAGCTTCTTCCAGAGCGCGAGAAAAAGTTCCGTGATTCCGTCGACAAATTCCGCTGGCTCGATGCCCCGTTGCTGGGCGGATTGTTGGACTTTCTGTCCGTGTTGGTCCACGCCGGTGAGATAAAATACCTCGCGTCCACTCAAGCGCTGGTATCGAGCAATGGCATCGGCGAGGATTTTTTCATAAGCGTGGCCGATGTGCGGGGCGCCATTCGTGTAGTCGATCGCGGTCGTGATGAAAAAGGTCTTTGGCATGGTTTTGATATTGGGATTTGCGGCGGCAGATTAGGTTTCGAGCTTCACTTTTCCGCCCCAGGAAATGATGCGAGCCTTCACTCCCGCTGCCTCGGCCTCGGCGATCTGGTGATTCCGAACATAAAAGAGGGAGAGACTAGACCAAGCGAGTTGGTCATTCGGGCGAAGTTCTACCGCGCGGAGCCCGGCTTGGATCGCTTCAGTCGGATGCCCACCCTTCATTAAAGCCATTCCGAGAGCGTGCCAGCCATCAAAAAAATCTGGTTCGATCTCAACACAGCGGCGGTATTTCTCGATCGCGGCATCGAGGTCGCCGATGGCTATGTCGCCGGTTGCGTCATCAAAAATATCAGCAACGCTGGCATCCATCAGCCTCGGGTGTTCCCCGGCATGGTGATTTTGGCGGCTTCGCGGCTTGTGCGCAGCCATTCTGCGAAGAGGAGGTCCTGCTTGTTGCGGATCATGGCGGTTCGGATTTCGGTTTCACGGTCCCCAAATGTCTTTGGGTCAGCTGGACCGCGGGTGGTGAGGCGTACGGCAAAGGCGCCCCAGGGAGCCTGTGCGAGATTGGATATTTCGCCTTCTTTCAGCAATAGGGTGCTTGCGGTGATGAGTTGCTGCTCGGGGGTGGCGTTTTCGGCTGCGGGGATGATGTTGGTGAGATTTTCAATCGTCACGCCTGGCGATGTGGCGGCTTCCTTGAGCGGCTTGCCAGATTGAAGAGCGTTACGGATCGAGTTCAGTGCCGCGGTCGAGGACTGCATGAAAAGCTGATCGGATTTTTGGGAACGAAGACGGGCTTCGATTTGAGGACGGGCCTCATCCAAGGTGAAGGGGCGCGCCGGATTCACTTCTGTGATCTCAAAAACATAAAACGCATCGTCCGATTGAACGACATCGCTCGACTTGCCTTGTCCGGCAAGAAGGAAAGCGGCGGGAGCGAGCGACTGGGCGACCAAGGTGGATTTTTTGTCGCTGATTTTTTCCTGTGAGCCGGTTCGATCGAAAGCAGTGAGTTTCTCGATTTTCAGTCCGGCGTTTTTGACTGCAGTCTCGAGGGAGACTGATCCTTGGGCGATGGAGTCCGTGATTCCACTGGCCGCGTTGGCGAGTTTTTGAAGTGCTTCGGTTTTATCCTTGCCCTCTAGCTTCGAACCTTCGGGCAACTCAAAGGCGACGTAGTTAATGGCGCGCGTTTCTGTTGTATTGAAGGCAGCTTTGTTATTCTCAAAGATGGCAGCAATTTCCTCTGGGGCGACCGGCGCGTCCGCGGCTTTAGCGTCTTTATTGAATTTCAGCACCTCAGCTGTAACGGGTTGGAAAATCTTGGATGTGGACTGGAGTTCCTCCTTGGAAATCGACGCAGGCGCTTCGACGATCGCGCTCAAACTTTCGAGGCGAATTGTATCGCGCATCACTTCCTCGAGTTGACGCTCCGTGAAGCCGCGGGGAGTCAATTGCTCGCTGACAAAGGTCGAGTATTTGCGTGGGTCAAATTGGTCGCCGGATTTGAATAGCGGGAGTTTTTTGATGCGGTCAGCGACTTGGTCGTCCGTCGGTTCGACGCCGAGTTCGCGTGACTGGTGCTGGAGGACAATGAGATTCCAGACGAATTCCGAGAGGGCCGCTTCGCGCTCTTGGGCCATTCCGCCTAGCTTCCGAAGAAGATCATATTGGCCTAGCGACATCGTGAGTTGGTAATTTTTTACATGACGGTCAATGGCGAGTTGAGTGAGGGCCTTGCCGTAGATGACTGGGTTCTGGACATTCGTGAGATCGTCGAGTTGTTCAGTATTATACAAAAATACAAACGCGACGATAGTGAGCGTCGCGATGAACAGCATGAGGACGCGTTGGTTTTTTCGAAAGATGTGGATCATATAAAAAGTGACAAAATTATTGATTAACTGGGGGAAAAGTTTTAATGACTTTCTTCAATGAAAGCAAGTCCCCCACGTTTATTCGCCTTTGTAGTGTCGATGGTCGCTTTTTCTTTTGCAACATCGCAAGCTCAAGATGCCGTAGTTCAGAACGACGGGAAGACATCCATCGGTATCATCACCGGAGTTAAAGCCAACGCGATACGTATCAAGATCGGTCCCGTGGAAACGGCTGTTCCTCTCGCGAATGTGAAATCGGTGACCATGGCGCCGCCTGCCGATTATGCCGTCATCGTAGCCGCTTGGAGCAAAGGGGACCCTGCTGCCACCATCGCGAAGCTCATTCCGCTGGTGGAAAAATTCAAAGGCCTTCCCACTCCGTGGGCAGAGCGAGCGTGCTCAATACTTCCCGAAGTTTATCTTGCCATTAATAAACTCACTGAAGCAGAGGCCACGCTGGCCGAATTTCAAAAACTCTACCCCAATTCCGGTTCCTCTTCGCAGCTCCTCCTCGCCCGACTTTCACTTTCTAAGAAGGATTCCATCGGCGCCAAGGCCCGCTTGGAACCACTGGTGAAAGAGGCAAAGGCGTCCAAGGTGCCCAAAGGTTCCGAGGCTGTCACCTACAGTCAAGCACTCCTCCTCATGGGGCGTGTTTTGGAGCAGGCCGATCAAAAACCTGAGGCGCTTGAGAATTATCTTCTCGTCACAACAATTTTTAACAAAGATAAGGCATCTTTAGCCCAAGCCGAAGAGCGTGCCAAGGCCCTCGCCGAAGAAAAAGTCATCGTTCCCTGAAAATCTAATCCCGTAGAAAAACTCTATGCTTAAACTCCAAACCACCATCAAACGTCTGCTTCCGATCTTGTTTTTCCTCTTGGCAAGCCCCCTTGCTATGGCTTCCGACAAGCCGCCAGACGAGATGAGCATCATCGAAACAATTCTCCATGGCGGACCGCTGATCGTGATGATCTGGATTTGTATTTTGGGCACATCCGTCGTGATGATCACTTACATCATCCAGCTATTCATGTCGCTTCGCGCAGAAGCTCTGGCTCCGAAAGCGCTCCTTGATTCACTCAAATCCAGCGTTCAATCTGGAAATTTTCAAGAAGCTTGGGAAATCTGCAATGCCAACAAGGTTTATATAGCGTTAGTTTTGCGCGGAAGTCTCGAGCGACTTGGTCGGGGCAAAGATGCTCTTGAAAACGCCCTCGTCGAGCTATCCATGCGTGAGGGTCAGATCATCAAAACAAAAATCAGCTACATCTCGGTTATCGGTGTTATTGCTCCTATGATCGGGTTGCTTGGAACGGTTATTGGTATGATGGGAGCGTTCGCCGTTCTGGGTTCGTCGGGTGTGGCCGACCCTCGTGGTCTGGCTCTGCGAATCGGTGAGGTGCTCATGGCGACGGCGAGCGGTCTCTTCATCGCTATCCCAGCATTTATTTTCTACTACTACTTCCGAAATCTCGCCACGATTGTTCTTGTGGCTGCCGATGATAAATTACGTCGTCTCATGGAAGATGTTCCTTACGATGAAATTCAAGGAATCCATATTGGCGAGGGTTGTGATGGTTCGGTGGCGTACCACGCACCATCCCCGCTATCTGGTCTCTCACAGAAGGTTACTGCCGATGCGGTCGCCTGCCCCGTTTGCAGCGGCGAAATCTCCTCTGGTCAAACCCCTTGTCCTCATTGCGGCACCCTCATCGATTGGTCTTAATCTCGCATGTCTGACGCAGGTCACTCCCACGGTAAGTCCAAGAAGAAAGTCCGCAAGCCGGATCACGAGCCAGATCCGGAGTTTCAAATTGCGCCGATGATTGATATTCTTCTTGTTCTGCTGGTGTTTTTCATGTCGATCAGTTCGACAGAAGTTCTGCAGTCGAACAAAGAAATCAATCTTCCCATCGCGAAGGAGGCCAAAGAGGCTAAAGACAACCCCGGTCAAGTCATCATTAACCTTACTTACACATTGATGAACGACATGACTGGAGTCGAGTTAGATCAAAAAGACTATTCTGCGCCTTCGGATTTGGTTCCCTTATTACAAAATAAAGTAGCAGCGAATCCGTTGGTTCGTGTTTTGATTCGTGCCGATCGTGAGGTCAAATACGACTTCGTTCGCCAAGTTTTGCAAGCCGTAGGACAATCCGGCATTGGCAATGTCACTTTCTCTGTGGTCGATAAAGAGGCTTCACCTACTCCATCTTAATGAATATGCAAACTCACTCAGGCCCTATTTCGCTCGCGAATAGGGGTACAAACCAGGAGGCTTTTTAAGCCATGGGAGGCGGTGGTGTATCAGAGGATGGCGACCCAGGGTTTCAGATCGCGCCCATGGTGGACGTGGTCTTCGTGTTGCTGTTGTTTTTTATGGCTTCAGCGGGATCTCAAGTCATTGAGAAAGAGTTAAATATCAGTCTTCCTAGCGGTCGTTCCGCATCGTCGGCAGGAGCCGTGCCATCGACACCGATCATTATCGATATTTTGCCGGATGGGAAAATCCAGATGAACAACAAGGTCTATGATACTGCGGAGAGTAAAGATCTTCCGGAACTTCGAGCTTGGCTGAAGGAAACAATCGCGAAATTTGGGGACAAAGACCCGGTAATTTTACGTCCAAACTCACAAACGAAGCACGAGAGGGTGATGGATGTCCTCAATGCCGCCTCCGCTTGTGGGGTGACCAAACTTTCGTTTAGTTGAGGAAGACCTCGGTGGCTAGGCGAATTAAGCCAAGGGATCGCTATCCGTGGCTCAATCCCTATTTATTAGCCGTTGCGTTTTTAGTTGGAGGGGGGCTCATTGGAGGATTTTGGGTTTTCAGTTATTTGCATAGCCAAGAGTTTGCTGGCAAGCTTGCTCGATCCACCGGACGAGCGCTGAACGCCGAAGCGATATTGAAGCCTTTGCGGTGGAGTCCAGTCGTTGTTTCCAGCGATTCGCTTATGTTGAAGGGCGATTCGTCCTCTCTTGTTTCCAGTGCCGAGGTCATGGAGTTGACCGCCAGGCTTGACTGGCGCGCGCTTTTATCGGGACTTTGGCTAGTCGAAGAGATTGACATTGAGCATCTCAAGGCGGAGTTCAGGGCATCTGCATTCCCTCCGCTGCCTCGTGAACCATCGAGTTCCACGGTAGGGGGATTGCTTCCCACACGATTTCAGCTTGATGGTGTCGCAGTCAAAAAAGCGGATCTCACATACAAAAACATGATTGCGCGGGATGTGGGGCTGAAATGGGTCCCGATGGCGAGCGGGTGGAGGATCGATGGTAGGGGTGGAACCCTCTCTATTCCCAAGCTTCCGGTATGTCAGGTGAGATCATTTCATTGTCGCGAACGGGAAGGTGTTTTCACTCTCGATGAGGCCACATTCGAACTGCCCCCTTCGGGAAAGGTTTCAGCGGAGGGGCAGACCGGCAAGGATGCGCATTGGAAAATCCATTGGACAGAGATGCCGGTGCGGTCATTTTTTTCGAATGGTTTGGAGAATTACATTGATGGAACTTTGTCAGGGACGAGCCAATTCGATAGGGATGGTCGGGCGCAGGGGGCGATTCAGCTCTCTGGGGCCAGCCTCACAAATGTGCCGCTTCTGAGCGAATTAGCGAAATTTGCAAAAAATCCGACACTTCAAAAACTGCCTCTTCAAGTAGTCTCGGCGGACTTTGATTATCGTGGAGAATCGCTTCAGCTTTCCAACGTGATTTTGGAATCCCATGACACCCTGCGCTTGGAGGGCCGGCTTGCCGTGGACGGAGCTGGCAAACTTGTGGGTGATTTTGAAATTGGGGTGAGACCGCTCCTGTTGCAGTATGCCCCTGGCGTCCGGGAGGCCCTTTTTTCAAAGGTTCGGGATGGATGGTGCTGGGCGCCCTTGCAAGTTGGCGGCACGCTGGCCAATCCTACCGAAAGCCTCTCTCAGCAGTTGGCTCCTTTTGTACTGGGGGCCATGATCTTGAAAACCGGAAACGATGTCATTGAAAAGCTCCCTGCTGCACCCGTGGATGCTGTGAAAGGTGTGCTGGACTTGTTTCTGACTCGTTGACCTGTTCCAAGAATGAAAAAAAAACCACCAGTTGTTCTGACTATTGCTGGATCTGATAATTCCTGCGGGGCTGGGGTGCAGGCCGACTTAAAGACCATCACGGCGCTTGGCGGGTATGCCCAAACGGCGATCACATGCGTTGTTGCCGAGGTTCCAGGGCGCGTTAGTGCGATCCAAGCCGTTCGAACTGCGATCGTGGTTGAGCAAATCCGTCTGAGTTTGGAGGCTTTTCCTGTTGCGG